>CAZRPW010000044.1:25475-32693 GCA_964601975.1 uncultured Bacteroides sp. | reverse complement strand
GACTTTACAGACTTTACAGACTTGTCGCCTTGACGACTACTTCCCAACCGTGATGGTGAAGGTTCCCCACGTAACCAGCCGGTTGATGGATCTCCACTCCTTTACCTCGTATCTGGCCAGGAATTTAATCTGGTGGCCGATTGGGCAATCCTCCGAGATATGAACCACCGAGGAGAGTGCATAGCCATCGCCCCACTTATCGGGTTGCAGATCCACGTGCAATCTTTCACCATCCACATAAGGATCATCATAATATAAACGGGTTCTGTGAGGCACATAACTTACTTCATATACCATAATCTCTTCACCAGGCTCGGCGATGTTATTCCCGTTTCCACTGCCATAGATCTCACTATCCCCGTCATCGATCCCCAGATTTGTAAATTCAGGAACATCATACATCACCGGGACTTCGAACTCATCAATCCAGGTATTCTTTTTATCTGAAATCTTTAAGTGAAATTTCAGCCTGAAGGGCGATCCGTCAGTGGGAGCTTTGTTGTTCGCTGTAATGCGGAACCCGGCAGTGGTCCAAAGGGGCGATCCCGGTTGAAGCTCATCTATTTCTAAAAGTTGCTTTTCAAGGATCACATCAGGGTTGCTGCAACTTATTTCCACTTTTAGCTTCTTTGCGGCCTTTCCACCTCTGTTGAGCAGGCGCAGATTTAACAAACTTTCCTGGTGGTGGTCCAGGAAAATGCCCTTCCCGTTCACCTGGTGATCCAGGAAAACGATCTCGGCACCATCCTTCTTCCCAAATATGCCAATCTGGTGACTCTCATGATTCACCTGGAAGGCGATCCGTCCATCCTCATCACTCTCCACCTGGTACTGCTTCAGTTCATCCTGAGTTTCATTGTAATCCATCAGGGAATAGGATGTATTCTTTTCGTAAAGGGCCGGGGTCCTGACATCAATATTCACACCCTGGATTGGAGGTCCCAGTGGCTCCCACTTCCGCGTTGCGATCCTCATGCCCCCTTTGCTTACACCCTTCAACTCGATGAAACCGGGTTCTGACTTATTGCTCCTGATCTCATAACCACGAATGTCGAAATCGGCATACAGGTTCGCATGATGCCACCGGTCCAATTCCGGAGCCGGATTCTCAAAAGAGGACATCACAAAATTAAATGCATCTGTAAAGTCCACTTCCTTCAGACTGTGTCCACCCTCATATACCTCGTATTCGTAGGAAAGATTCCCTTCCTGAAGCGCCCCGGCGTGCACTTCATCGTTCAGATGCACCAGTTCTCCGGAAGTACTGTTATGGAATCTCAGGTTGATCCCGTGCATATTCATAAACATATGCCGCACATGATAAAGGGTATGATTTTCCGGATATCCAATAAAAAATTCAGGGGAGCCCTTTGAATTTACGGCGGTCCCTACCATATCGGGATACATCCCTGCAATAAAAAATGACATGATCCCCCCCATGCTGTGACCGATCACAGCCCTGTGAGCCCGGTCAGTCAGCGTACGATACTCCGAATCGATATGCTCCACCAGCTCGGGGAAATAATCCTTAAACTGGGTCTCGTAGTTAATATTGGAATGAAAGCCGATGTTATAGGGGCGCTTATCCGAATCAACTGAGCGGCCGTTCCAGGAAACCAGGATGACAGGATTTTCCTTTACAAGCTTAGCAAACACATCTGACAACCTGGGCACATGGGTTCCCGTGTTGCCATGAAAATAGTAGATAACCGGGTAGGACTTTCCCGAGTTTGAATAGTCCTCCGGCAAAAATATCCTGTAAGGTTTCTCCCGCTTAAATACTTCACTGTAATGGGAATGATCTTCCTGTGCCTGCAAACCGCCTGGAAACATGATCAACAGCGCAACGCAAAGGAGAAAGGTGAAAATTCTATTCATGAGGCAAAGCTTAAATCTTAATGAAAATCCGTCGTCTGAATAACAACCATCCCACAAACCAGCAAAAAGCTGTCAATGTGAGGGCATACAAGAGTGAGCCAAACATAGAACCTGCCAGTGGTTCAAAGAAACCCTCGAACAGCCACCTGGTAACAGATAGCAAGGCTCCTTCACCGGCAGGTATGAAGTTTATTCTAAAGGTAATAGCAAGGAGCATGGACAGTACATATATTGCAAGCGGATTCATTCCAAATACCTGGAATGGTTTGGTCCAACCCGATTTCCCTTTCATATCAATGAGCCAGAGCAGAACCCCCAGGCTTACCATGGACAAGCCTGAAGTAAAGAGAACGAAAGTGCTGGTCCAAAGCGGTTTATTAATGGGAAACACAAGACTCCAGAGCAGGGAAAGGGCAATGCCGGCAATCCCGAAAGTGAGCAGTTTCTTCACAGCAACGCTTTTGTTTGCTGAACCATCTATAAGGCTCCCTGCAAGGTATCCAATCAATACATTACCAAGAGAAGGAAGAGTACCCAGTAGCCCGCTCAGATCGAACTTCACCCCGTGAAAATTTGGAACATGTCCGGCACCCAGAACGTAAATATCAAACCGGCTCACAACATTGCCTTCCAGGGAAAAAGGTTCATCTCCTCCAAAAATGAGAAGGATGGCCCAGTATCCGACCAGAATAATACCAGTGATAATAGCAGTGCGTGTACCTGCTTTTTTTGAATGGATTCCCAGCACAATAAAAGATGCCACACCATAGGCCAGGGCAATTCGCTGCAGCACACCCATAATTCTCAGGCTGCTCCACTCCAGGCTATACTTTGAATAAACATTCAGAGCCAGGCCAATTAAAAAGATAAGCGCTGTCCGCCGCAGTATCTTCACAAAGGCCCCTTTCGATATACGAGATCCATATTTCTTAAAGGAGTACCACATGGCCGTACCCATAATAAACATGAAGAATGGAAAAACCAGGTCGGTGGGCGTACAACCATGCCAGGCAGAGTGTCTGAGAGGTGCATATACATATTCCCAGCTCCCGGGATTATTTACAACAATCATCAGGCAAATGGTAATGCCACGAAATACATCCAGCGATAAGAGCCTTTCTGATTTATTCATGATTATTCCTCCCCGGGAATTGCACGAATTATATTTTCAAGCAACAACTGATAAGTGTTTGCCTGGCGGTAAAAACCCAGGTCGGTGGGATGAGTTCCATCCACGGTACCTTCCCCGTCAAGGCCCAGCTGCCCCTCGGCAATCTGGTAATGGAGATTCTTATACCCTTCAGCAAGCAGATTTTCATAGGCAATTCTTAAAGCTTTGCGGCTATCCGAATTCCGCAATCTTCTTCTCTCAACCAGGAAGGCATCATTGTAGGTGACCCCTTCGGCCAGGACGATGGGTGTATCCGGATGGGCATCCCGAAGAATTGCAACAAAGGGTTCCACCCTCTCTTTCACATCCTCTGCCTGCATATTTGGAAGGCAATCGAGAAAATAAATAAGCGGATCCAGCTCTGCCAGCAAATGGGCCATCTCGGGTTCCATTCTTCCATTGCCAGAGAAACCCAGGTTTATAATTTCACGGTCAAGACACCTTCCCAGAAGCGCTGTACTGCACATTCCCGGCCTGGAAGCACAGCCACCCTGGATAATGGAAGTGCCATATACCACAATAGGTTTCCCAACTTCTGATTGGGTTTCCTGAATAAAAAAACCTTCTTCAACACCAATTTTTACCGAATGAACACCATTATATAAAGGAAGATACAACATGTACTCACGCGTGCCTTCATCCATTCCGCTTACAAGGTCGGCTGTATTCTCCATAGCTTCAGGTCTGCCCACACCCAGCCAGTGCCACGAACCATTTTCCAGTTTCACATACAGATCCAGGCCGCTGACGCCGGTGGCTGCAAAGTGATTCATGGAGATATCCTCACCGGTCAGACTCCAATGTGCCTTCAGGGTAGTTGCATTACTTGAAAAGCGAACATAAAAACCTGCGGTGTGGCCACTGAGATTCCAGACGGGTTCCCTGACAACTCCTTTCGCTTTTGCGGGAAGGCGGTTGAAAGTGAGAGAATCCTCCTTCCAGCCTTTGCCCATCATCTCAAAGTCCCGGATATCAGTCCAGACGTATCCGTCATTTTCCGGGCCGGATTGCGGATTCTGCCCGTATCCGGGAAAAGCAAAAAACAGACAGAACAGGACAAGCAGCTTTGAGCATTCTCTTATATTTAGGGTATCCACATTCATCTCGGAGGTATTTAAGGTAAATTCTAAGACCAAAGATTGAAAAATATCACCGACTTAGGAAGAATTCAGGGTAAAATATTGTAAGTTTTTTATTTATGTATACTTTTGTTTCTATAGCCGAAGCCTTCGCAAGGCATGTTCTTTTCTTACGTTAACTTATATTTTGCAATATTCACGTCTATGAAATACGCTAAAACACTTTCCACATTTCAACTGACCAGCCTGGTACTTTTAAGAATTCTGATTGGCTGGCACATGCTCTATGAAGGACTCGCGAAATTACTAATGCCAAACTGGACCTCTGCTTCCTTCCTGAGGGAGTCTCAGTGGATTCTATCCGGGTTTTCAAACTGGATCATATCCAATGACGGGGTATTGCAGGTAGTTGACTTTATGAATACCTGGGGACTGATTGCCATTGGCCTTGGTCTGATTGTTGGACTCTTTACCAGGCTGGCTGCATATGCAGGGGCCTTTTTGTTGCTTATATATTACATGAATAATCCGCCTATGATCGGACTGGAGTACAGCCTGCCTTCGGAAGGAAACTACCTTATTGTAAGCAAAACCCTTATCGAAGCTGCTGCCCTGCTGTTTCTGGGCAGTCTCCCAACCGGAAACGTCTTCGGTCTGGATATCTATATGTCACGATTCTTGAAGTCCAAAAAAAATAAAGAAGCATAATACCATGGAAGAGAATAAGAAAGAGAAGAATAGCTTTTCACGCAGAACGCTGATCAAGGGTCTGGCCGGAGTACCAATCCTGGGATTATTTTCCTATGAGGCTTTTAAAAAGATCAACTTTGATAAGGAAAAAAGATCAAGGGTCATTAAGGAACTCGGCCTGGAAGACCTGAGAGCTCCCAGGCAGGTATCACTTTCTTCGGGAGGAAAAGAAGATTTGCTTCGGATTGGTTTTATAGGTTTTGGAAACCGTGCCGGTCAGCTATCCAATTCACTGGGCTTTATGCATCCCGATCAGGTAGCCAGCAGAGAGAAGAACGGCACCCTGGATGACTGGCTTCAGCAGCAGGACCTCAACGTTGCGATCACAGGTGTTTGCGATGTTTATGATGCGCATGCCGAATACGGAATGGCAACTGCACTCAATGAAACAAGGCCGGGAGGTAAAGGACAGGGACTTCCCGTAAAACGCTACAAGACTCACCATGAATTGCTGGCTGATCCTGATATAGATGCCGTGATCATTGCCACACCCGACCATCACCATGCCAAGTTTACAACTGAAGCCATCAGGGCCGGTAAGCATGTATACTGCGAAAAAAGCGTCAGCCATACCGAGGAAGGCTTATATGAGGTCTATGATACGGTACGAAACAGCGACCGGGTATTCCAGCTGGGCCATCAAATCACACAAAATGTGATCTTCCAGCAGGCCAAAGAGATTATCAAAAGGGATATCCTTGGGAAGATAACTCTTGTCGAAACCACCACCAACCGGAATACAGCCAGCGGTGCCTGGATCAGGCATCTTGATTCGGACGGGAATCCAAAACCCGGTGACGAAAGTTCCATCGACTGGAAACAGTGGCTGGGCGACAGTCCCTACAAACCCTTCACCACCGACCGCTACTATAACTGGACCAAGTGGTTTGACTATGATATGGGAATGATCGGACAGCTATTTACCCATGAATTTGATGCGGTAAACCAGTTGCTCAGAATTGGAATTCCGGCATCTGCAGTTTCCTCAGGGGGAATCTACTACTGGAAGGACAACCGCGAAATCCCGGATGTTTTGCATTCTGTGTTCGAATATCCTGAGAGAGAATTGACCCTGACCTACAGTGCCAACCTGGCTTCGAGCCGACAAAGGGGTCGTGTATTCAACGGTCATGATGCCTCGATGGAATTGGGTGGAACGCTTAACATAACGGCCGACTGGGATTCAACAAAGTACAGAGAACAGCTTGACAAGGGTATTATTGATGTGAAAGCCCCTATGATCACTGTCCAGCCGGGTTCGGGCGGAGATGTGGATGCCGTTTCTTCAGCCACAGAGAAATACTACGCCTCACGGGGATTAACCACCACCAATATCAATGGCAGAAATGTGGATGTTACCCACCTGCATATAAAAGAGTGGATCGATGCCATCCGCCATGGCGGAGAAACAAGTTGCAATATTGAACGTGCCTTTGAAGAAGGAGTAACCTGTTTAATGGCCCATAAATCATACCTGGAGAAGCGCAGGACTGAATGGGATCCCGTAAACAGGAGAATCGTTTAAAAGCTATGCAGCAGGGACCTGTAAACTGAAGAATCTTGTTAAAAACAGCGGGGCCCTCTATCTCGGAGGGTCGCCCAAAATCATATAATATGGAACTGAGAAAACATGGATTTCTTTTTCTGTTTGCGGTTTTCGCCGCCATTGCGGTCCTCGCCTCCTGCACACCGAAATCCGGGGAAGACGCTCCCTTTCAGTTCCAGGAGGATGAAACCGGAATTTTCTTAACGGAGAACGGAGACCCTGTTTTTTATTACCGGGAAGCGCCAAAAACCCTTACAGGTGAATATGTGTGTAACCACTATATTCATCCCCTCTATGCACTTAATGGTGATACCCTCACCGAGGAATTCCCGCTTGATCATCCCTACCACCGGGGAATTTTCTGGTCGTGGCACCAATTTTACATGGATAGCACCAGCCTGGGAGATGAATGGATCATGGAAAATATTAGCCATGAGGTAGCCGGGATTCAGACAGGCAGCGATCCATCCGGTGCCACCCTGGAGCTGGATGTGATGTGGAGATCAACCCTTCTGGAAAACGGGAAGGCTTTCATGAAGGAGAAAACCCGCATCACTGTGCACCCGCTGCAAAAAGGCGTCCGGAAAATTGACTTCGAAATAAGCCTGCAGGCCCTGGTCCCCAATCTGAGCATGGGCGGCTCAGATGATGAAAAAGGATATGGCGGTTTTTGTGCACGAATTAAACTGCCCGACGACCTCAAATTCATATCCTCCACTGGAGCGGTTGAGCCGAAGACCCTTCAGGTAAGGGCCGGTTCCTGGATGGATTTCACCGGAACATTCGGCAAATCC
>CAZRPW010000044.1:17593-25375 GCA_964601975.1 uncultured Bacteroides sp. | reverse complement strand
CCTTCAGGTAAGGGCCGGTTCCTGGATGGATTTCACCGGAACATTCGGCAAATCCCCAGCAAGCTCGGGAACTTCCGCGGGAACTTCCGGAACATCTGCAGGTGCTTCCGGAACATCTGCAGGCGCTTCCGGCAAATCCGCGGAACAGAGCGGAGTGGCGATTTGCACCCACCCCAGCACACCTAACTACCCGGCCCCATGGATCCTGAGGCAGAAATCTTCCATGCAGAATATCGTATTTCCCGGCAGGGAAAGGGTAGGAATTTCAATGGACAAACCCACCATATTACGCTACCGACTGATTGTTCACGAAGGTGCGACGGGCGATCATGACATGGCACGACTACAGGCAGAATTTGAAGAGACCGTTTTTTAAAGTGTCCGTTGTTTGAGTTCACGTTGTTTGACGAAATAATACCTCACTTATGAGAAAATTCCGTTTGCTCCAATTACCGGCAGCCCTGTTCCTGGGAGTGCTTACTGTCTCAGGCCAGGTAAAAGAACATACCCAGATCATTACGGTACGCGACTATGTCTACGAAATAGAGGTAGATGGAAGCCGCGACCCGGTGAATGAAACCATCATCATTGAAAACCTGGGAGACTCACCCCTTGTGAATCCCCGCATTACGGTAGATGGGAAGTACGATTGGTTCGATGTGGAAGCCATTGCCCTGGAGGCTACACGTGGCTGTAAAACAGATGAAGAAAAGGCGCTTGCCATCTGGGATTTCATCCGCCTTAACTTCGACCATCTCGCATCTCCGGGCGACCGGGAGTGCCATAATCCCGTGGTGGCAATGAATGTATACGGCTATGCCAATTGTGCCTACCACAGCACAGTATTCACCTCCCTTTGCAGGGCCGTAGGAGTCCCGGCAAGGGTATGGGAAGTATGGCATCACACCATCACCGAAGCCTATTACAACAATGCCTGGCACATGCTGGACAGTGACATCGGCTTATACTACCTCTCTGGTGACAACCGAACCGTGGCCTCTGTTGAACAGCTCTGGGAGGATCAGAACATCACCGGCGGAAAGGAATCGGGTGCAGCATTGACGGTTTTCTCGGGTCGAAATAAGGCTGTCCGTGCAATATATACAGATGCAGAGGGAAACAATGCCTATGTTTCACAGGATGGCGAAAAGATCCGGGGTTATCGCTATTATCATGGTCCGGCCGAATGCTTCATATCCACATACTACGATCCCTTTACCTATGAGCCACACAGCATGGCCATGACCCTGCGTCCGGGTGAAAAGATCATTCGCAACTGGAAGGGTGGAGATAAATACTATGACTACGAGCGCCACAACGCCGGACTTGAGGCAGGAAATAAGGAAGCCAAACCCATCCGTTACGGAGACGGCCAGATCATCTGGAAACCGGAGCTCAAATCGGAGCTGACGCCCTCCTTCTTCAATAAGGATCAGGCCCCGGGATTCGAAATAAATGATGGTCAATCGCCCGCTATCCATGCTCGCCATAGGCATGGTGGCATCTATGACTTCCCGGAACGGGCCATTCTTTCAACAGAAACCCCTTATACAATTCTTGGGGCCAGGCTGAAAGCAAAACTGTACCGAGGAGGAGCCAATGATTGGGATCGCCTATCGGCCAGGGTTGTCAGCACGACCGGACCGGTGAACAGTACTGTATGGAGTGCCCCGGAGGGAGCTACAGGCTATATAGATGCTGAGATTAATCTGGATGAAGCTTTGTTTCCAAAGGGTGAAAGAGGTCGCCACGATTACGCTGTGGAGTTTAATTTTATGGCAGACGAAAGCAATGATCCGCCCACCCAGAGTGGACTGGAAGAGGTAGAGTTCATAACCGATATCCAGGTGAGCACCAATTCCCTCCCAGCCCTGGCCAAGGGACGCAACATCATCCGTTATCGCGACGAAACCCCCGGCGAACACAGGGTGAAAATCACACACATCTGGACCGAGCGGACCGACAATACTCCGCCAGATGCTCCCGGTGGCGCCCTCTACCCCAAAGATGGTGAAAACATAAAAACGCTGGCACCACTTTTCAAATGGAAAAGCGCTGCCGATCCGGATAAAAAGGATGAGATCACAAATTATAATATCCTTATAAGTTTTGATCCAGAGTGTCGCTGGCCCATTGCATCTGCCCTTCATAAAGAGACCGATTCCGGAAACGCCGAATGGCAGCTCCCTGAAGGATGGCTGAATAAGGATACCAGTTATTTCTGGAAAGTAAGGGCGCAGGACAGCCAGGGAAACTGGAGCCAGTGGAGTGAAGTGTACAGATTTAAAACCAGCAACTAGTAAGAGGGGCATCCGCCCTTCAAAAACTGCAAAACCAGTAAATGACATGAAAACTTCAGCCCGGAATACTTTGCTTTTTTTATTGCTGGCACTTTGCCTGCCGGCTTTCTCTTCAAGCCGAAGCGCCCAAACCAAGAAACAACCTGTCGAAGATGCTCCAGCCCTAAACGCCAGCTATCCGGGGGAAATATCCACACCCTATCCGACCATTCAATGCCTGGCAATAGAATGGCTCATCGAGGGTGATGACAACCTGGATGGCAAGGTGGAAGTAGCCTACCGGGCCCTGGATGAAAAGAACAGGACCGCAGATGCAGAGGGCTCAATCACGGATGATGAGGGCTCGATCACGGATGATGAGGGCTCACTCACGGATGATGAGGGCTCAATCACGGATGATGAGGGCTCGATCACGGATGATGAGGGCTGGATCACTGCCATGCCCCTGATACGGATTCCCAGGGGAACCACCGGGAAACGCACGAGGCCTACCTATACCTGGGAGAATAAACACTCTGGCAGTATTTTCAATCTTAAACCCGATACCGAGTACGAGATTCGCCTGTCGCTGAGCGATCCCGATGGCGGCAAAGCCACAGAGATAGTCACAGCCCGCACCCGTCCGGTGCCCGCTGAGGCAGAGAATGCACGAACCATCGAGGTAAATCCCAAGACCCTTTCCAGGGCAGCCATGGATGCCGAACCGGGAGACATCCTTCTGCTGAGCCCTGGTTATTACTACGATTTCACCATGCCTGTGGATGGAGAACCCGGCAAGCCCATTGTCCTTCGTGCCGACAATGCCCATCCGCTGATTGGAAGCACCTTCAACTCGGTCAGCCTTGAACACCGCAAGCACGTGATCATTGATGGCCTCACCGTCTGGGGTCCGGTGCGATTGCGCTGGGCTGAAGACGTGGCAGTACGCTATTGCAAAATCGAATCCCAGTTTGGAATCATCGCCCAGGAACAACCGGGTTGCAAGAACTGCTATATTGCTGATAATACGGTTAGCTATAAAATTCCATGGGCAGCCGAAAGTGTTGGCTCGGGCAGCATCTGGGGAGGTCCTGCCAACATTGGAGAAGGAATCGAACTCACGGGCCCCGGCAATGTCATTTGCTATAACCGGGTTTCCGGCTACAGGGATTGCATATCCACCATGGAAGATTTATGGGTGTATGACCAGATGTGCATTGACATCCATAACAATGAGATCTCGGAAGGTCCGGACGACGCCATTGAAATCGATTTCGCCATGAACAATTGTCGCGTTTTTGAAAACCGGATCACCAACTGCGGGATGGGACTCAGCTCTCAACCCGGACTGGGCGGCCCCATCTATTTCATTCGTAATGTGATGTACAACATTGCCCTGGCTCCTTTTAAACTTGAACGCCACAGTTATGGCAACCTGTTCTGGCACAATACCGTTGTAAAAACGGGAGACGGATTATTCGAACACCATGGTCAGAATGAATTTTTCAGAACAGAATGGACCAATAACCTATGCCTGGGCGGCACCGGAGGAGGAATGAGTGGTCGCTATTCGAGAGGTGAAGAAGGACTGGCCGTTGCCCTACCTGGTTACAACGCCAGCTGCGGCTTTGATTATAATGCGGTGGGCTCCGTTAATACACCCTTTGCAGGGAAAGTCGGGGATGAACGTTTCGAAACCGTCAGGGAGTTGCATAAGCTCACCGGGGGGAAACATTCTGTCCAGGTGAATATGGACGTCTTCGCCGGGGATATAGAATTCCCCGATCCACCCTTCCCCGAACGCCTGCCGCAGGACCTGAGTATTGCCCCTGGTTCTGCTGCCGCCGATGCAGCACTGCTCATGCCGAATATTAACGACGATTTTACCGGCAAGGGTCCCGATATTGGCGCCTATGAAATTGGCAAAGCCCTGCCTCATTACGGCCCACGACCCAGGGACTAATCCCGATTAAACCTCTGATTTACATCTGATTTACATCTGATTTACATCTGATCTACCTCTGATCTACCTCTGATTTACCTCACCATACGATTCTTTTGAAATCCCCTCTCAAAAACCTTTGAGGGGTTTTAAAAGAATCTTTCCAAATCTTCATGCGATCATTTCTACCAAAAAATGGAATAGACATTTATTATCCGATTATAAGCATATTTAGTGCTTTCATGGATAATTAATTTTTGTACAATAATTTTATATCCACTTAAGCATCATAATAGTTAATAACTCGATAATTTATTTTCAATTAGATTGGAAACTCTGGAAATATCCAGTCAAAAACGGACACATGAACCTGTAATCGCACATAAAACACCATTTTTTGTGCGAATGCAATAAAAATCTGTCAAAAATCACTCAGGAATTCCCCGGGGCTACTCCCCCTTTGTTAATACTATTTGATTCTTGCCTTTTAAGCCAGGCTGAAGGGTAAAGACGATACGGGTAATACCATCGGGCCAGTAAGTGCGAAGTTTTGAATCTGTGACCTCCACAAATTCGAGCTTTGCTGAAACATTCCTGGGGTCGTATTTCATCACCAGTGAAAACCCATCCCCTTCGAGTCCCAATACACCGGGTCCTGATTCTGACACCTTGCATGCTGTGACAAAATTCAGAGTGCTTGGATCACTTCCGGTTTTACTAAGAGTATACTGATCCGAAATAGTGAACTTTTTACCCCGGTCGAGCCGATAAGTCCTCACCCACTTATCAACCCCTGCCTCTTCGGTATATGCCTGTGAAATATCACTTGAAAAAACGGCCTTTCGGGCATCTGCAGTAAAGGTTGTATTCTTTGCTACATATTCCCTTCCCTCCTTCTGTTCAATCCCATTTATGGTGGGTAGATTATGGTACTGCGATTGCATGGTCCAAATTTCATACCTCCGGCTGCTGAAGGTTTTGGCCACATAATTCTCCCGTCCAATATCGACCAGGCATGGTTTTCCATCGTAATATAAAACACAGGTACCCAAATCATTGTGATTGTGACTCTCCGCATTATGCCCCCCTTTTGCAGCAAAATAGAAGCCTTTCGCAGAACCCTCCTGATCCCTGGCACCGGCAACCTCGATGTCCGGCAGCCAAAAATCTCCTATAAGCGCTTCTTCAGCCGGAGCCTTTTCTATTTCATCCAAAAGTAACAATTGGAAAAGCTGCTCATCAATTTTTCCGCCTGGGGCTTTCGTACCCCAATCTTGTTTTTTCGCCAAAAAAGCACCAAACTTTTGCATCACAGGATCCTGGATATCCTTTCCGTAACTGTAAATGATTTGCGATCTGCTTCCTGTGATAGCATCTGCATCGGCAAAATTCAGGAAATAGGGATAAGAGATATAGGCCTTATAAATAAAGGTTCCCATATTCTTAATCAACTGCTCGTCATACACATTTAATTGCCCCTGGGTCGCCCTATTAAGTAAATCCAGGTTCTGATAAAGGGAAGCGCCTGCTCTGCCCCAGTAGGATGGTCCTTCATCACAGCCCCCATCGGCCGGATACTGATTCAGAAAAATATCCAGCGAGCGTATCACTTTCTGGACCCCTGCGATTTTTTTCTCCTGGTCGTCTTCCATAAGCAGGATGGCGGTAAGCATGTTATGACTTGTCCATGGATTCCAGTTGTTTAACCTTCTGGTTCTTGAGAATCCCATCCACCAGTAATCCTCACGCTCGTAATAGGGAATTACAACTTTTTGAATGATCTCATCCTTCAGCCTTTGGGAAATCAGGGGATGAATTTCATCAAATTCCTTATGGAAAAGATGCCAGGTCCACGATAGTACATTTACAACTTCCCCCACTCCAAGGTCAATATTAGGATTATTGATATCGGGTAGACCGCTTGGAAGGTGGTTATCCCAGAGATCGTCAGATTCGTACAGATGGGCAGACCAGCCCCACCAGGTCTGTTCACTATAGTACCAGACTCCGTTCACAATCTGATCTATGAAGCGACCTTCCCCTTCCATCAATTCGCCCATTACCAGGGCCTCCAAAGCAGTCCTGGGTTCAGTAAACACCTCCTGCCTTCTGTCGCCCGAGCGAACAAATTCAAGGAAATCTGTAGCCTTTATAACCGGCCAGTTGTATGCCAGTTCTTCCTCGGCTTCGGCTATATATTGCTCCCGCAGAACATCCGGGATAGCCTCCCAGAAGTCCCGATCCAAATATGCAGGCAGGCCCAGATCAGAAAAGTCCTTGATCAGTGCTTTCTCCAATCCGATTTCTCCCGCTTCCTTTTGTAAAATGTTCCGCTCTTCTTCAAAAAAATCGTATTGTGAGAATCCGCCCAGGGAAATAAAAACGAGCAGAGTAAGGGTTATGCATTTTTTCATTGCTTTGCTTTAATTAAGTTTCAATCGTGCAATTTTCTATAAATATAACATCCGGACTTTTCAAACAAGCTAATTGTCTCCCGGGATTTCCAGGGTGGACTTTTTCAAACAAGCTAATTGTCTCCCGGAATCTCCAGGGTGGACTTTTGAATTATCCTGGGTTTGGGCCTGACCACCGTGATGGACATCTCATCAAAAACAGAGCTGGCTGTTGTGATGCCCTCCAGGGGTGAAACCTCTGCCTTCCCTTCCGCCGAAACCAGGCACATGCCCTGGAGCTCAGGGATCACAACCTTGTTTTCTAGGACTTCAATTTCGGCCCTGTAAAGGAGGGCGGGCTGACCGGTGGAGAATTCATCCTCGATCCTGGTTTGGGGATCGTACTGGGGATAGCTATCATTAAAATCGCCTGCCAGGTTCATCTCGATCCAGCAGATCCATCGACTGCCCGGGGTAATGCTTACCCTGCTCCTGAAATATCCGGGCAGGGGCGTCGCTCCCGTAGAAATAACATCATCATGTACTGCCTGGACCTTCCCTGATTCCCTTAATAGTTCGGCCCGGTTGAGCTCTGACCACAGAGGAAGGGCCATGGGTACATCCTTTTTACCTTCCCAGTCGCCCGTGGCTACCCGCCTGGTTGCAAAAACCGTATAGGTCTCTCCGGATTCAGGATCTTCCATCCAAATGGCAAAGGTGGGGGATTCTCCGAAAACCGATTGTTGCACAAGGGCTTCGTCAATATGAATCAAAAACTCCACTTCAGTCTTGTTCAAAGTTCTTGCATAGGCATATACAACCAGGCTGCCAGCCAATACCAGGGCCGCAATGGCCCCCCATTTAATCAGACCTTTCATATTATAATCTTTTTGAGTCTGTATTTCATTGTTTTCAGGCCCTTTTACAGCCCTATACTTCACTAATTCCAAACTTAATAAACAAGACCATGTACACTTGTTTTCAAACCTATACTTCACTAATTCCAAACTTATTAAACAAGACTATGAACACTTGCTTTCAAACCTAAACTTCACTAATTCCAAACTTATTAAACAAGACTATGTACACTTGTTTTCAAACCTCACACAGAGGCCTATACTTCATTAATTTCATATCCTTTCCGGCCTTTCCTCACTGCAAGGGCTGC
>CAZRPW010000044.1:11599-17493 GCA_964601975.1 uncultured Bacteroides sp. | reverse complement strand
CCTATACTTCATTAATTTCATATCCTTTCCGGCCTTTCCTCACTGCAAGGGCTGCCGCCTCGGGGGAGTTGGTAATGGTTTCGTATTCGGGCGAAAATAACAATTGTTTGTTCCCGACCCGGTACGAAAGGTTGGCCAGGTGAATCATCACCGCACTGTGATGCCCTTCCACGATATTCCCATTGGGTTGTTTCCGGTCCCGCACACAGTGGACAAAATTTCGGATGTGGGCCTCCAGTGGATAATAACCACTCTCCTGGGCCAGAATCTGACCATCTTCTCCAAAGGCCTGCCATCCGCCTCCCATGCGTCCCACATACATCATCCCCTTTGTACCTATGATCTCAATCCTGGTGGCATTCTGCATCCAGGAAGGAAAATCCTCCGTGAAACGAATCTCCGGTCCCGACTTCTTCATATAGGGAGTGCTCTCCCCTGCTTCCAGGGTCAGGGCAAAGTTCCCGTAATCGAAGGTGGCCAGCTGATAATCGGGCACATCCCGATTGTCGTCGAAGAAATACCTTCCCCCGACACAATACACCGATTTGGGAAATCCCGGATCACCCAGGACTTTGCGCGCCAGGTCAAGCTGGTGGGTGATTCCCCCAGCCATGGCGCTGCCTCCGCCATAGTCCCAGTAATATCCCCATGATTTGTTTCTGCTTACATTATAGGGAACTTTCGGAGCCGGACCCAGCCACATATCCCAGTCGATTGTATCGGGTGCCTTGCTGTTTTCTTTTTCAACAAAGGGAACAGGGCCATTTAACATTTCCTTGATGTGAACCGACATGATCCCTCCAAGCTCGCCCCGTTGAATGAAATCCCGGGCCGACAAAGCATAATCCGAACTCCTGTTCTGGGTGCCACACTGAACAATCCGTTCATACTTCATGGCCGCTTCGATCATCTTCTGACCATCACCGATATTGTGGGAAATACTCTTTTCGACGTACACATCTTTGCCGGCCTGACAGGCCCATATGGTGGCCAGACTATGCCAGTGCTCGGGGGTCGCAATAAAAACAGCATCCACCTCTTTATCGTCGAAAACCGTGCGCATGTCCCTGACCCGGATGGGTGCAGTTCCCTGGATCTTTTTCACTTCTTCAATCCCATAGCCACCCCGGGTATCGTCCACATCACAGAAATACTTCACAAAAAGGTTCTCATTCAGCTTAGCGGCCTGAAGAATGACTACAATCCCATGATGTCCGGCACCGATCAGAGCCACCACGATCCTGTCGTTAGCACTCTTCCCGGCACCCGAAGCTGTGCCCGATGCTGTACCAGATGCCGTGCCCGAAGCACTGCCCGATGCTGTGCCCGATGAATAGCCCGATGTATAACCCGGTGTAATCTTGCTCCTGTATGCGGGTTCTGTCCCGGTCTGAAGTGGGTCTGCACCAGCTGAGCCAGCTGAGCCAGTCGATGCGCTTTTATCTGATCCATTGGTACATGAGGAAGCAAAGGCAATACCCGCCGCACTGGTACCTGCCAGTTTGAAAAAATTTCTCCGTTTCATAAGCTTTTGTTCATTTCAGTAAACAGTCCTAAAATTCAATTTCAATATGGTGTTGTCCCGATCCCGGTGGAACCTGGATAATCATCTCAGAGGAGGATTGTTGAATAGCATTCCCATCCACTTTGATCGCCCTGATCGCTCCGGCTTCCTTTTCAAACCAGTCTGCCAGCTCCAGTTTCCATGTACTAGAAGAAGCCTCGAAATGACGACAGTAATGGGGATCATAATCCACACTCAGTGTAAGCATCTTTTCACCTTTCAGATACACGCCCGAATTACTGGAATGCAGGTAGCCAATAAATTCATTGATGCTCATAAAACGGCCATCGGGATACTGTTCAAATACCCTTGTAAACTCCTCAGGCGCTCTCGCAATACCAAAATCGTGGGCATCGGGAGGAGCCTGCACAATGTCGGGAGAATCGAGGGTTCCCAGGAAGTCCCAATCCACAATGACCATATCTGTCCCGCAATAGCCCTGGGTCCATCCAGCCCAGCCAAACCCTGCAAGGGCTGCCTGTTTACATGTGCTGTTAAAATAGGAGAGCGAAGTCGCATTGCCTCCTGCACAAAACTCCAGGGGTACCACTCCAAACTGCTGGATCAACCATTGTTTGGCAGTACGCATACGCCACAGCTGTTCGGCTGCAGGAATTTCCTTTAATCGACGGGTATCTCCAAATTCTCGGTACCAACCCACTTCTGCCTTCTCCTCGTCAATAGCAGATCCAAACCAGGTAGGTTCAGAAAGCAGGTCGGGCTGCATATGGGTAAAACCATGACACATCACTTCAAAAACGCCCAGTGCAATCCCCTTGTCATATCCCTTTTTCCCTGAAATATAATCCTGCCGAACCCCAAACTCATCCGTGTAATTTTGCGTCCATGCAGGTTCAATGATCCCTTTTTCATCATTCACAAAGCCAGGAACAAAATTAATATTCAGCACCGCATTGTGCTTTTTCAGGGGTTTAATCAGGTGCTTGACAATCTGATCTTCTGTCAGCGTAGGATATTGCCAGTGCTCGAGGTAGGTATTCTGGGCGCCTCCCGGGTCATCCATGATCATGATGAGCTCATTCTCCCAGGTTTTCTGAAGGCTGTAACCAATGGTCCATGTAATCGAGCGTCTGAGGATGGTGCGTATATCCTGGTAATCGAACAGACTGTTATGATCATTGCCAATCCAGACGGTCCGGGCGCCCGAAGCATGTGTTTTCGCGGTCACCTGTGGCCACTCCCCCTGGTTGACCAAAACTTCGACCCCGGCCAGAACTTCCACCTTCTGCCTTTTCATGTGGGTTCCATAACGCTGGTCTGCATCTTCCGACGCATCAGCCAGAAAAGAGGAAGAGAGGCCCTCGGTAAGAAAATGATCCGCTACCGGCTTCATCTTTGTACTGCTCTCCCAGGCACCCATGTATTTCAGTCCCAGCACCTCCTGGATCTCTGGCTGAGAAATGCGATCGGAAAGCGCAATCAATCCGATCCCCTCTTTGATTACCATTCGCTGTACGATTGTATAATCGGGATGCAGAAGAACTTCGCTCTGGTTTACATCCCAGATAATGGTCCCATATAAAGGATGGCCATCCATGCCCATAAACATGTTAGGATCAAGGAATTGCTGATCGAGGCGGATTACATCATATGGGATCCCCCAGGATTTAAGCAGCACCATTAACTGGTGAAAATCATTATCTCCATACACTTCCGGATTTCCGAAATAGCCCGAATATTCACCTGTGGGAGCCGCCCTTTCAACCAAAAAACTTGCCGGGTCCTTCCACTGGTCGCCGACAACCACAAGCACCCGGAAGGGCCTTGCGGCAATACCATCTGCTGCCATGAAGAACACACAAATAAGGGCTAGCAATACTGTCTTTTTAATGCTTTTCATTTTTAGTAATTTTTATTCGATTAGAATCCGGCTCTGGGCGGCCTGAACGCACTTAATTCAACCTGGGGATAGAGTTGCAGGGCCTTTTCGCAACAAGACCCGCCCTCTTCCATTTTCCCCAATCCTTTCAGGGCCAGTCCACGGGTATACCACCAGACCGCCTCATTTTTGATCTCATGCGCCTCATTCGACTCATCCGACTCATCCGGCAGAATCGGACCACTTCCTGTCCATTCTTCCCCCAGCGCCTGAAGCATATGCTCAAAGATCAACCCGGCTTCCTTCTTCTTCCCCAGCGCTTCCATGGCCAATCCGCGATAATACTGGTAAGCATTTCCATCCTCTGCCACATCTGCAAGCACAGCAGAGAAATACACCTTTGCCTCCTTTTTCTCACCCATCGCCAGCAGTGTTCGACCTACCAGGTATTTCTTCCGGGCATGGATGGTCCCGGGCTGTTCAGCCACTTCAAGATGATCAGGATAGAGGAGCGATTGCTGATAATACCAGAGCGCTTTTTCAAGCCTTCCGCGGGAAAATTCGGCATCTCCCTGTTTAATATTCGCCTGCACCCACAACTGATGAATGCCATACCTGCCTTCCCATGAATTAAACTGTATCGTATTCAATAATTCAAGGGCCTCCTGGTTTTTGCCATCCAGCACATAAAGCTCAATCAACTGATATGCAGCGGGATTAAACGCCTTTACCACTTCAATGTGTGTTTCATAGAGCGCCAGTTGTTCCTGAAGGGGCAGATCCAATTCGCGGTTTATGGCTCCCAGCTCAATAATGGCCCTGCCTGCAGAAGGATTTGCCCTGAGGGCAGCTTCATAGGCCTCTTTGGCTTTTTGCAAATCACCCTGCTCCAGATAAACCAGTCCCAGGTTTCTGAATGCCACTTCATTTGAAGGATCAAGTTTCACCGAACGCTCCCAATGTGCCTGAGCCTCATCGAACCGCTCACATTTTTTACAAAGGCTTGCCAGAAGATGGTGGGCCAGTGCATCCTCAGGATTTTCAGCCAATGCCCACTCCAAAACCGGGATGGTTTCGAGCCGGTAAGGGAAACAATAAACAGGATCGGCTTTCGAAGCCCTGTCCATCGTTGTGCGGGCTCTGTCGGTTTCTCCCAGCAGGGAAAGATAATAGGCCTGATAGTATATAACCAGGGGCGAATCACTAACACTTCCAGATTCGCTAGCATTTCCCGAATCGCCGTCAATAAACTCCAGCACAGCGAGGGCATCTGCAAAGTTACCGCAACGGGCGAACCTGATGGCAAGCTCAATATGATTCTGCGCATCGGCGCGGGAAAGAGCGAGAAATTCGTTCTGCAGGGTCTTTAAACCCGAAGCTTCCATGCCTGAAGCTTTGGCAGTTGTATATTCCTGGAGTTTCGAAAACAGATCGAGGGGATCGGTCTCCAGATTGGTACGGATCACCTCCAGCGCCTCCTCATACCTTTCCAGCCTTGTCAGTACCAGGGCTTTCACAGCATGTGCCTGTGAATTATTAAAATTATTCCCAAGGCTCTTATTGATATGATCCAGGGCCAGGTGCAGGTGGTTTTGTGAGGCAGCCAGCTGGGCAAGCTCAAAATATGAAATGGCATACCATTCCAGGCTGTAGGCGGAACGGGAGAGACATTTTTCTGCAGCCTTCTGATCGCCCAGGCGCAATTGTGTTAAACCCTTATAATACCAGGCCTTGAAGAAGCTGTCGTCACGCTCCAGGGCCGTATTGAAGAAGTCCAGGGCCTGACTGTATAAACCATTCTTAAGCGCCATTTCGCCCAGGGCGGCATTGGACCGGACATCGCCCGGATCTCTTTTGAGTGCCTCCCGGAAATACAATATAGCGGTTTCCGGCTCATCATACCTGTAAAAGCGATCTCCATAAGTGAACAGCAGGTCAGACGATTTGACTTCAGAAGGAGGGGCCGGAGGCGCTTCAGCTATAGGGAGCGGAGGATTGACAGGTGGGGTGTGGCTGAAGGCCAGCAGGGTATCTCCGGTGGATGAAAGCACCGCCATCTTCAACTTGTAGAGGTCAGTGAGACCCGAACCCCTGGATTCTCCATGAAATACATTTGCAGGGTCTGCAGCGACTATCTCACTGAATATCTCGTCTCCCTCATAGAGCACCACAACCCGGGCATCCTGGTTCTTTCCCGTGGGCGACCATCCGAATTTCGCTATGCCATCGGCCAATTCCAGGTTAATGGCTCCTTCGAGGTTGGCATAATCGTAAGCGCCTATGTCCCGGACCGGGAACCAGAAGTGACTGAATATCTTTGTTTCACCAGGCATAATCCAGAACAGGCTGGGCTGATTATCCGAATATGCCCCGGCCTGGGGTTCGAAATAGGGCAGATCCCCGTCGGTCAGAATTTTTTCCCAGAGACGTCCTGCCGGGGCCGTACCCCAGGTCCACAGTTTCTTTCCCCGCACAATGTGATGATCCGCA
>CAZRPW010000044.1:0-11589 GCA_964601975.1 uncultured Bacteroides sp. | reverse complement strand
TGAGATTGTGGCATACTATTGGGCAAGGAACGCAAAATGCACAAATCCTGCCTGTTCTTCCGGACTATATCCACCAAAGAAATCCGATTCCGAATCCACAGAAAAATAACTACTTGCTCCGGGCGTGTTTTTCCAGTAAGAAATGTCAAGGCCCTTATCCACCGGCCAGCGAAAAAACTCATGCTTGCCATGCCCCGTAACGATTTCCCCCGGAATAACCGCCTGGTATTCAGGAGTCGCCCTGACTGCGCTGGTCGCCCAGTATTGAAAACTCTGCACATAGGGAGTTGAATTCTCGAGCCTGACCCTGGTCTCAACCCAGTTTCTTCCAGGGTGAACCGTTGTCCCGATCGACCATCTCATCCCTTTAAGACGCTCAATTTCACCCACCCAGGCGCTCTTTGAGCCATCAGAGTTTTCAGTGATGGTCCAATCCGTATCCCTGAACCCGCTTGGACGGTGACCAATGGGGAAATTCCATTCCACGCCCCCCGAAATCCAGGCCCCGGTTAATGCTATCAATCCCGGCTTTATGACTTTCTGATCATATAAAAACTGGTATCCGTTGGTCTTATCCTCGGCCCC
The DNA here is from genome assembly GCA_964601975.1 of uncultured Bacteroides sp. Classification (GTDB taxonomy): domain Bacteria; phylum Bacteroidota; class Bacteroidia; order Bacteroidales. The sequence continues at coordinate 11,004 of CAZRPW010000044.1, read as the reverse complement.
GTGCAGCCGTCCACCCAGCTCGGGAAGCACCAGGGCTTTTACATATTCATTTTCAACATAGAGTGCATTGTAAGTTTTCGTCCCTTTCTCATTACTCAGCCTGTCCATCATTGTATAGGGATAACGATACATACGCCAGTCGGGCATGATCTCTGGCGCCCTCACACCATATGTGGGATAGGTCAGAGGCTCCTGATAAACCTTCACCTGACCAAACATTGCCATCGAAAAGAAGGCCAACAGGGCTATGGATAATAATCTGGTTTTCATATTCTCTGCTTTAGGCTAATGATGATTAATCCACTTTCAACACGATTTTATGCTCCGGTCCGCATACACCAAACTGATTCACACTCCGGGCCTTCAAAAAATTCTGTCCCTCGTGAAGCTCCCAGGACAGTATGGGTTCCGAGCTTTTCCATTCGCCATTATCAATCGATACCTCAAAGCTTTCGAAATTGGGTGTATGTGTTTCCAGCTGTACTTTTAGTTCGGAACTCCCCTGGTCATAAAGATGAATATGGGCCTGGTTCAAGGTCCAGAAGACATCTTCCACCCGGCGGGTCCGGGTCCCAAGCACTTCCCTCACATCCGTTTTGCCATTGTGCTCCCAGCTAAGGTTTTCATTATATTCATCTTCAACAATCAGGTAATCGTAGTTCCAGTAGGCAAATGGAATCTCAAAGAAGTTGTTACGCGATTTATAAGCCACCCACGCGTATCCATCCTGCCGATACTGGTAGGCGCCATCCCTGTCACGTCTTTCAAGTGTAACGCTTTCGGCCCTTTGCTCTGTTCCAAAAACCATTTCCATGTCCACTCCCCCATTGCGATAGAATTCTCTCCTGATTTCATTGCTATTGAGCGGAACAGCCGTCCCTGCCAGTCGAAAGTAGGAGTTACGGCTGGGGTCAATCTGCATCCATTTGCGCCAGTAATTGGACCAAACATCTAAAGTCCCGTGTCCCACAGAAGTCATTTTCCTGGCAGTAAAACCCAGCGAACAATACATCTGCATCAAGGTAAAGGACTTATAGGTGCAATAAAAAGCTTGTCCGTTCAAGCCATAGTATAAAACCTGGAGTGCCTGGGGCCTCATGGGTGGAGGAGAACCAAAAGGCACATGCTCAACCAGCCATTCGTTGAGCAAAAGGATCTGTTCGAAATCATTCTTCCCGGGAGCGATAATCTCCTGAAGGTTATACTGTTTCCTGAGGCGCTGCAGTTCGGGATTGCTATACTGCTCATAGAAAAAAGGATAATCAGAGCGCATAACCGGATCGTTGTCCACTCCCAGAACGCTAAGACCCCTTCCGTTTTTTAGTTGGAGATCCTCTCCGGGCGCCAGGTGGGTCAATTCGTCCGAAAACTCCACAAGCTCCGGTCCGCACATGGCCCTGTTTGTTGCCAGAACTTCCTGCTTCATTGCATCATGCATACCGGGCAGGGATGCCTTCAACTGCCTGACTTTAGCTGAGCCCAGATTCCCTGTGAAAAGCAGGTGTCCAAAATTTGCCGCATCGGCCGACCTGAGCCCCATGGGGGTGCTATGCATACTTCCCTGGGGAAATATACCATTCAGTGAAACATTGAAACCCCAGAAGCTGCCCTCTGAGACCTGGGTTCCACCATCACCCCTGGCTCCACCGATGCCATGGCTCCCTGCGGCACCTGTAGTTCCTGAGGCACCTGTAGTTCCTCCAATACCTGTAGTTCCAGCTGCACCTGTAGTTCCAGCTGCACCTGTAGTTCCTGCGAGGGCTATTTTACCAACCGGAATCCTGACTTCCGCATGGATCCTTCCCCCTTCGAGCTTCGTACTGGCGGTCCATTCGGTGATCCAGGACTCATCATCCACCCTCAGGTCCTGCCGCCTCCCCTTTGAATCGATTATGAAATTATAGTACACCCCATGCCCGTGATCCGGGTCCAGGGAAATTGTAATATTGGGCACCAGGCGAAGGTCAAACTCATCACTCAGGTAGCAAGTCTTCAATTCCTGGCTCTCCCCGAATACAGGCAGGTCAAACTCAAAAACCAGGGTGTTTTCTTCAAGCCCTTCAAGCCCACCTGGAGATCCAGGCGCTTCAAGAGATAGCCTGAGCCGGGCATCCATATCCGCAGCTTCGGTTTCACCTGTGAGAAAAAAGGTCTCGATTTGCGTGGACCCGTCAATACCCGGAATTTCATAGATCACAGGCCCAGGATGATCAGCAGGCTGTGCCCAAAGGGAAGTCCCACAAAACACAAGCAGTGACAGGGCGCTCAGTAAAAGGGCAAAAAAGGAAGTGTGTATTTTTCTCATGAACCAGACAGGTTTACTTATTTATTCACCATTCATCCTAAATGATTAACAGTCACCTCAACCGCCAAGCGATCAAACGATTAAGCACCATGCAAGGTACTGCCAAACCACCTACCGTCTAACCACCTACCGCCTAACCACCTACCGTCAAACCACCTACCGTTTAACAGGCAAGCCATATACTTCAATCCAGTCGAGCCGGGAACAGGCATTGCTTTTACCTCCGGCCATTAAATCCGTAATTCCGATTTCATCCACCCTTGAAAGATCCGGATCAGTCACAACTTTACCTTCAGTGATGCTTTCAATGTCCAGGGCATACCATTGAATATCTGAAACAATGAACTCGCTCATTCTCCAGTCGCCCGAACTACCAGCGGCCTGGTCACTTACCAGCCAGGAGCCATCCTCCAGTTTCAGGATAATATGGAGTTTTCTGAACCCGCTCTGTTTTGATCGCCATCGGATGATTGAAAACTCACTCAGGTCCACCAGCGATCCGGAGTGCTTTAAAGTGGCCGCCCATTTCCCCTGGCAGAGACCTGACCAAACATAATAAGGATCATCATCGGGCTGATCATGATGGCTTTTTCGCATCTCCTGCTTTGCCGATCCGTACAATCCGAGCTCCAGGTCGGGATTGACCACATGATTCTGGTTCACTGGATCCTCAAACGGAATCTCCTTCCAGTCTTCCCGAAAAAACAGGGAAGGACGATACTGGGCACTGCAGGAGACAGCATGCAGGAAGGGAAGAAGGACAATCATCGAGATCAGCAGAATTCTGCCATCATTTTTAAAGTGCTTTTGTGTTTTCATCTATCTATTTATTTTCAGGCTGCTTGTCTAAATATCGAGGCCCGTAATGAGGCAAGTCCTGTTCCGCTTCATATGCACCGCAATCAGGGGCATTTCCAATGAAATCCTCATTCATATTGGGAATAAAAATGCCTGCATCAATGACCCCCGATCCGGCCCTGGGTCTTAAATCCTGCACCTCCCTCTCCGGAACAGGTGGGTTGGGGAATGCAACATCCCTGAAAGTTTCATCCATGGTAATCCCTTCAATCCCGTTTTTTTCAACCTCAGAAAAAGGAAGACCTCCGATCCTGGCGATGTATGGGACTTCGAAAACACCCACTGCATCATGGTCAAAACTGCAATGGCTTCGAGGGCCAATGATATCTGCAGCCCAGGGATTCCCTGCTCCGTAGTCACCCCAGATGACCCCCCCGGTGGGTCCGCCAATGGCAAGGTTATTTCTGAAAAAGGCATAATCCATGCTATCATTTCCTGCCAGACCAGCCCCTACCTTCACCACTGTATTATGTAGCACCACGTCTCCATGGCTATTGCGTTTCAGCTTAAAGGCTGCATGAACCACGTTATACAACACATTCCTGAAAAAATAAGTAGGGCCTCCCAGGCTGGGTTGAGAGCTCAATCCCACAAATGAGTTGGTAATCCGGTTCCGGTAGATCCTGCAATTTGAGAAACAGAAGTCTGCCTCAATGGCATCATCCACCCCATTATATACATCATTATTGTAGATATCTATGCAGGTCTGGTCGACCACATGCCTGTCTTCCATGGTGGAAATGCAATCTCTGAATCCGCTTACCCGGTTGTAGCAAATTACATTGCCCGGACCGGTAATTTCAATCCCTTCACCAATATTGGCGCCATGTGCACCCATGGCTTCATCGGTCCAGCTGCAGGTTCCGGTAATGACATTGTCGCTGATATAACAATTCTCTGCGCCGGGTTTATAGGCAACAATGCCATAAACTGCATTCACCGTACAGCTTCGGATCACACAATTGCGTGCTCCGTCGAACCTGATTCCGAAACCATTCTTATGCGGATTATCCACCTTGAAGCCCTCTATAAAAACCCAATCCCTGTATTGCAGATCGATATGGACAAAGGTGGCTGTGCCGGCGCTGCAACGATACACAATGGGTTTAGCTTCCGTACCACCGCGGCATACAAGGGTATCGTATGTTCCGGGCGCTATTTCAATGATCTCTGCCCGCTCATCATAGGCAGGAATCTGCCGGGTTTGAGCCTCCACAATGCGCGCTTCCGATCCACCATCCGGATCTTCCAGTGAAACATGCAGCTCGTAGATGGTTCCCGGCTTCAGATCAAAGACAGATCCTGAATGCTTGTTTTCCCAGCTAAAGACGGGGGTGGTACCTCTGGAGTTTCCAGCCGGAACCCTTCTCAGCGGCATGCCCTCGTGCCATACTTTCTCGCCCTTTTCACGATAATTCAGACGCACCACTCCATTTTGATTATCATCTCCCTGGATGATCCACTCCAGGGCCAGATTATGAATGGTCGGGTAAGGGGAAGTCAGACTTCCGGGAATTGTACTGTTCTGGGCAAAACTGCATGTACCGGCAAAGAGCACAATGATTGAAAACAGGAAAGTAAAATTACATTTCAGAGACATTTATAAGGGTATTTTAGTCATGCTAAAGCCATCGTAAGCAAACTCTTTGAAACATTTCGAAATATTCAATAAAAGAGAGATAATATCTTTCATTTAGTTTCTTTAACAAATATATATATTATTTTTACCTTTTGCTTAATGCCCCTTGAAATTAAAATAACGGAAAGCCATATTAAATGATGATACACCCATTGAAATCCAGGCAATTCTTTTGGCTGATCCTTTTGCTTTCAGTCGTGGTAACTGCCTGTCAGAACTCACCGGCTGACTCCACCCTGAAGAATGAAAAACCAGCGGATCATTCATGGCGGGTCATCGGTCCGGGTGGTGGCGGGGGAGTTTTGAAACCTACAATCAGCCCTTTTGATGAAAACATTGTGATGACACATTGTGACATGACTGCTGCTTACCTGTCAGTAGATGGGGGAATAAACTGGGACATGAAAAACCTGTGGACCGTCCCGGAAGACTTCGAGTTTGACCCGCTTGACCGCTCCACGATCTATGTGGCCACAAGGGGTTACCGCCACAGCGAGGACAGGGGCTCAGGTTTAAGTATTTTATATAAGTCTGTTAACCAGGGAGAAAGCTGGAGGATCGTGTATCCCGACATTGATCGCGCAAAGAAACTTGAGCACCTGCAAAACACCGATTTCCTTCCTTCCGAAATCATAGAGGGTGCACTGGATGGAACGATCGATAAAGTGGCAGTCGATCCAAGAGACAATCAGAATATCTACCTGGGGCTTGCCCCCTTGAAATTTTACATAGGCTCGGCTAATCAAAAGACAGTAGATTCAGCCATGCTGGTCGGATCGTCAAATGGCGGCCAGGATTGGGACTTACTTGCAAAAGTTCCCGGAACACATGTAAAAGCCATATTCCCCTGCAGTCAGGTCGGGCAAGAAAATGAAGTCATCATTTTCACCGAATCGGCCTGCGCCAGGGTTAATAAACTCAGCGGGGAGATCACCCCTCTGCCCCTGCCCGTAGAGCGCCTCATTGCCGTTGAAGGCGGAATGGCCGGAGGCGGAAAGGCAGGAGAAGGCGGAATGGCCGGAGAAGGCGGTATGGCAGGAGAAGGCGATATGGCAGGAGAAGGCGCTCTCCTTTATATCCAGGCCAGCTTCCCCGATAAAACCCAGAAATCAATCGGAGGCATGTATGTAAGCAGGGATTTGGGATTGAGCTGGACCCATGCAAATAACGGGCTGTTTGAAGAAGTGCCGGAAAATAAAACACCCTCTTTCAGGCAGGGGCTGGCGGTATGTGAAACACAGGCTCATGTGGCCTATATCTCAACGATTAATCCGAAAAAAAATGCCCTGGGGGAAGTGGAAATGATCTATAGCATTTTCAAGACTGTGAACGGGGGTGCAAGCTGGAAGCCGGTGCTTCTTTCCTCCACACCCGGAGGCTATATTACAGAAAATTTTGAAGGCTCCTGGATGGAAGAAAAATTTGACCCGGGCTGGGGAGGCAATCCCATCGATTTAGGGGTAGCTCCACAGAATCCTGACATTTGTTATGCAGGAGATAATGGCCGCGGATACAAAACCACCGACGGAGGACTTAGCTGGAAACAGGTCTACAGTCACAATCGGCCCGATGGTTCATTCGCCAGTGGCGGCCTTGACGTCACCACCTGCTACGGCGTTCATCCCGATCCCTTCGATAAAGAACACTATTTCATCTGCTATACTGATATCGGGCTCTTCCATTCATTTAACGGAACAGAAAGCTGGTTCCAGTCCATCACCGGCATCCCCAGGCCATGGCAAAATACCTGTTATGACCTTTGTTTTGATCCCCAGGCTGAAGGCAAGGTATGGTCGGTCTGGGCCAATGCCCATGACCTGCCACGAACAAAAATGTTTGGCAGCAGGGGCTTCGATCATTTTCAAGGTGGACTTGCCATATCAGAGGACGGAGGTCTCAACTGGAGGGTAAGCAAGCCGGGATTACCTGAGAATTCGGTATGCACGAATGTCCTGCTTGATACAAAATCACCTGTTCAATCCCGAACCTTGTATGTGGCTGCCTTTGATAAGGGCGTCTACAAATCGGTCGACGGGGGAGAAAACTGGGAAATCTCAAACGAAGGACTGGGCGATAACCTTTATGCATGGGAACTGCGGCAAAACAATAAGGGTCGGCTGTTCTTACTCTGTGCGCGCGGAACACGTGACGGACAGACGGTCGACGGAGCCATTTATTTCAGCGATGACAAGGCCGGAACCTGGGAAAAAATGCAACTACCCGATGGGGTGAATGGTCCGCACGACCTTCTGATTGATCCCGATCATCCCAAAACCATGTATGTAAGTTGCTGGCCCCGAAAAGATAGCGGAAGCGATGCACATGGCGGGGTAATCAAGACCGATGACGGAGGACTTACCTGGAAGCAGGTATTTGATGAACGTTTACGGGTGAACTCTGCCGGTTTGGATAAAAAGCACCCATCCACTATATTTATCAATTCTTTTCAAAATGCGGCATACAGGAGCGATGACTCAGGGGAATCATGGAACAGGCTGGAAGGATACCGTTTTAAATGGGGACAGAAGGCCATACCTGATGTAAACAATCCCGGAATGCTCTTTCTCTCTACCTATGGTGGAAGTGTATATTACGGGCCGGCTGCTGGAACGCCGGGCACAAAAGATGATATTGAAAATATGCCAGAGGGATGGTGGTAAGTGGTAAATGGTGATTGGTAATTGGTAAATGGTGATTGGTTAATGGTGATTGGTTAATGGTAATTGGTAATTGGTTAATGGTTAGTGGTTAGTGGTTAAATCATAAGAATAAGATGTTTCAAAAGATAAAAAAGTTCATTAAATCAGTGGGGCCTGGTTTCATTATCGCTTCAGTGGTACTGGGACCCGGCAGTATTACAGTTGCCTCCAGAATTGGTTCAGAATATGGTTATTCCTTCCTCTGGGTAATCTTTCTTGCTGCCATTTTCATGATCACTTATACCTCCATGGGGGCGCGTTTTGGCGTGGTAACCAGGCTTTCATTTCTTCAGACCATTGCAAATACTTATGGTCGATGGTTCGCAGTGCTGATAGGCATTTCAGCATTTCTCTCCGCTTCAAGCTTTCAGTTTGGAAATAACCTGGGGATTGGCATCGGTATGGAGGGAATCACGGGCATTAACGAAAAGGTCTGGCCCCTCATATTCACCCCCCTGGGAATCATACTGATTTTCTGGGCGAAGAATCTCTATAAGGTGCTTGAAAACCTGATGAAGTTCATGGTAATGATCATGATTTTTGCCTTTTTCATTAACCTCCTGCTTACCAAACCCGAAATCGGTGCGCTTGCAAGGGGTCTTGTACCCCATAAAATCTCAAGCGACAGTTTGAATATAGTGGCTGCATTAATGGCCACCTCCTTTGCCCTGGCGGCGGCATTATATCAATCATACCTGGCCCAGGATAAGGGATGGAAAAAAGAAAATCTGAAAAGGAGCCTGAAAGATACCTACATGGGGGTGATACTGCTGTCCCTCATATCAGCCACCCTCCTGATTACTTCAGCAGCAGCCCTGCATTCAAGAGGGATCGTTGTAAACTCGGCTGCCGACATGGCACTTCAAATGGAAGCATTGTTCGGAAATTCGGCCAAGATCATTTTTAGCGTGGGACTATGTGCTGCAGCATTCTCATCCATGATGGTGAATTCAGTGATTGGAGGCGGATTGCTGGCCGACGGACTGGGCCTGGGACGTTCAATGAACGACCGAAGCACGAAATTATTAATCATAGCCGTACTGCTTATAGGCATGCTGGTGAGCGTATTCTTCAAAGGGAACGTGATCTATGCGCTGATTATAGCCCAGGCCTCCTCCATGCTGGCTGTTCCGCTGATCGCACTTGGCCTGTTCCTGATGCTGAACAATAAAAAAGTAATGGGAGAATACCGGAACAAACTGCATCAGAATATAATCGCCATTATCGGGTTTCTGGTAATTATCCTGATGGTATATTTCATGTCGCAGAATATGATCGGGTATATCCGATCCGCTTAAAAACATTAAATTGAGTCAAATCGACCCCATATCACTTTGTAGGGAACTCATTTCCCACAACACCGTGAACCCTCCCGGGAATGAAGCCACAGTGGCAAAATTACTCGGGACCCTTCTGGCAGACCATGGCTTTGAGATAAGCTATCATGAGTTTGGCGACAACCGACTGCACCTGGTGGCAGAAAAAGGCTTGTCCGAAGCCACAGCCCCCCTGGTCCTCTCGGGTCACGTGGATACCGTTCCCCTGGGAGACAGCTCATGGACCGCAGATCCCTTTTCCGGCACTTGCAGTGAAGGCAAAATCTTTGGCCGGGGCTCAAGCGATATGAAAAGTGGCGTGGCAGCTATGACAGTAGCAGCCATCGAGGCCTTTGCAGAATCATCTCCGGAAGGAGGCATCAGGCTTATTTTTTCAGCAGCCGAGGAACTGGGTTGCCAGGGTATACAACAACTGGTAAGCACATATAAAGAATTAGGGAAAGCCCGGGCGATTATTGTGGGTGAACCCACCGCTAATATCCCTGCAATAGGACATAAGGGAGCCCTGTATCTAAACGCGGTTACAAAGGGGAAAACCGCCCATTCTTCAATGCCCGAACTGGGAGACAACGCCATCTATAAAGCTGCAAAGGGCATATCCCTGATTGAGAAATTTCGCTTCGAGGCAGAAAAAGACCCCCTTCTGGGGCTCCCCACCATCAACGTAGGAAAAATGGAAGGCGGACTAAACCTTAACTCCGTGCCCGACCATGCATCCTTTACAATGGATATCCGTTCAACCTCCATGGTCAGGCATGCAAACATCCTCGAAAAACTCATTCGGGAGCTTGGCCCCGACATTGCACTGGAAACCCTGGTGGATCTCAATCCGGTCAGCACTCCCGAAACAGATCCCTTTGTGCAATTGGTGTACGAGGCGTGCGGGCTAAACCATAAAAACGGATCCTTTAAAAAAGCCCTGCCTTATGTCACCGACGGATCAGTCTTACAAGCATACTACGGTGGAGTTCCCACCATCATACTCGGTCCTGGTCAGCCCGAAATGGCACACAAGACAGATGAGTATTGTTATATCGAGAATATCATTCAATCAGTAACAATTTATAAAAACATCATATTAAACAGGAGTAAATAAAATGAATACGTATCCGGAAAAAATAGCCAGCAAAGAGGCTTTGGAAAATCTGCTATCTATACCTACCGACGCAGCGGTAAAAATGTTTTCAACTTTAGAAGGGGACATCATGTTCCTGGGAATAGGCGGTAAAATAGGACCGACCCTGGCCAAAATGGCAAAAAGAGCCTGTGATCAGGCAGGTGTGCAAAAACGCATTTATGGCGTCTCTCTGTTCGAGTCCGATCAGCAGCGCAAACAGATCGAGGACATTGGAATTGAAACCATTCACGGAGATTTGCTCGACAGTGTTTTCATCAGCAGCCTGCCCAAAATCAAAAATGTATTTTTCCTGGCGGGAATGAAATTTGGGTCTGAAGAGAATATTTCCCTGACCTGGGCAGTCAACTCCTACATGCCGGCCCTCGTGGCAGAGCATTTTAAGGGATCCAGGATTGTAGCCTTCTCAACCGGATGCGTCTACCCGCTGGTCCCCATCGAATCGGGCGGATCGCTCGAGTCTGATACGCCCACACCCGTTGGTGAGTATGCACAATCATGCCTGGGAAGAGAAAGGATGTTTGAATATGGAAGTAAAAAATACCAGACAAAAGTATGCCTGATCCGCCTGAATTATTCAGTGGAGCTGCGCTATGGTGTCCTGGTGGACATTGCCACCAAAGTCAAAAACCAGGAGCCCATCGATTTGTCCATGGGATACTTCAATGTGATCTGGCAGGGCGATGTGAACGACGTGGTACTGCGCTCCCTGGGAATCTGCGAAAGCCCGGCAAAAATATTAAACATTACGGGAGAGGAAATCTTATCAGTGAAAGAAGTTGCCCTGGAATTCGGAAAACTATTCAATCTAAAACCTGAATTCGAAAACGAAGAGGCAAAAACAGCCCTGCTTAATAACTCCGAACAGGCCTTTGAACTGTTTGGCCGTCCGAAAGTTTCCACCCGGCAGATCATCAAGTGGATTGCCGCCTGGATTAGCGAGGACAAGGAAACACTGGGAAAGCCCACCCACTATGAAGTAAGAGACGGAAAATACTAATTCGAAAAATACGCCGAAATGAACCAGAATA
>CAZRPW010000043.1:10698-33351 GCA_964601975.1 uncultured Bacteroides sp. | reverse complement strand
GGTGGTTGTAGTCACGCCGAATCATTTCACGCATCGCATAGGCCCATTCATTCCTGGCTGAATCGCCCGGTTCCCCCCAGAAATTGGGTACGTCTGCCATAATCAGCAGTCCCAGCTTATCGGCCCAGTATAGCTTTCTCGGGATCTCTACTTTGATATGTATCCTGTTGCCATTTAAGCCGATTTTCTTTGAACGGATGATTTCATCGCGCATGAACTCATCAGAGGGGTAAGTGTAGAATCCTTCCGGATGGTAGGCCTGATCCAGGCACAGTTGCAGGTAAATTGGCCGATTATTCAGGGCAACATAGGGATGGCCATTTTCGGGCATATCCATGATGCTGATCTTTCGCATGCCAAAATACGACTGCAGTTCATCCAGGCTTTGCTCCTTAAGCCGGAGTTGGATTTTTACATCGTAGAGATAGGGGTCATCCAGCTCCCATAGATGGGGATTTGGAACCGCTAGCTGAAACTCGGACGCTGTTTCCCCTTTTTTGATGAGGGCTGTGAATACGGGTAATTCGCCTCCGGGGAAAATTATATTCATCTCCAAATCCTTTGGAGCAGGCTTGTCGAGACGGGCGCTGACCCTTACAGTCTCCCTGTCGATGTCAGGTGTGAAGTGGATGTACTCAAATGCCACAGCTCCCCTGCGCTCGAGGTAGACTGTCTGCCAGATTCCCCTGGCTTTGCCGTAGCCCTGTTTCCCGTTTAACTTAAAGGAATGCTCGGTATCATCCACTCTCAGGCAAAGCCGGTGGACCTGGCCTGGCTTGACAAAGGGAGTGAGATCAAACTCAAATTGATTATAGCCGCCCTGGTGAGCACCCACATGTTTTCCGTCAATCCACAGCTCACTTTTCCAGTCGCAGGCCCCGATCACAAGGAAGGTCCGCTCGCCGGTCCAGTCTTCCGGAATTTGGATCTCCCTGCTGTACCAGGCAATATCCGAAAGATCTTCCAGACCTGAAAGGGGAGATCCCCAGGAAAAGGGAACCGTGATTTTTTCTGGCAGGCTGCTAAGTTTAAACCAGCCCTCCTGTAAGCCTGTATCAAGGGAATCGAAGCCAAAATCCCAGACCCCATTCAGGTTGATCCATTGCTCCCTTAGGAAATCGGGACGGGGATGTTCGGGCAGGGGTGTTTGAGCCTTTAATAAACAAAAGCTGCCGGCCAGGATGGCCAGTAAAAAGCTGTGGTGGAATCTCATATTATTTCTATTTGCCTATTTATTGAATACAGGGTTGGCATAGATTTTCAGGTAAATCTCTGTTAGTTCTTCCTGGTCCATTCCCTCAAGTGTACGGGTCTTTGTAATTACGCCTTCCGAAAACTGCGCTTTCTCGGACTCCGTATAATGCCGGGCGAAGCGTTTACCCTTTTCTACAAGGTCGGCCGCAATATAGTTGTTTGGCCATAGCTTGTATCCCAGGTGAATCTGCCTGTTTATCTCAGTTGTAATTTTTTCAATCACTTCGTTGTTATGAAGATGCTGCGATTCAAGCTTCTCAAGGAGTGGATTTAAAGCTGTCCCGAAGCTGTAGTGGATTCGGCCTTTGTCTCCTGTTATTCCTGCCAGGATACTCATGAGGTCCTCCCCCGGTGCCTTTACATACTTTTCCCGCTTCCCCATGTACAATTCCCTGGTTTTTTGAATATCACAGGGCTCAATTTCATAGGAAATACTTACAGGTACGATGTTAAGATATGAGAGAGATTCACATATATTCTCTCCACCCATGCTCAGCATCTTAATCAGCCCGGGCTGGGTCTGGTCGTCCCCGTTTTTGGTCCGGCCGTTCCTCTGGGCAATCCAGATGGATTCTTTCTGCTTCCTCAGTACATAGTTGATATAGGCAGAATTAATCCGGGCGTTTCTGTACTGCGTGATCCTTGATCCCCCCCTGTAGAAGGTGAACATCTTATTCAGTTTGCCCAGGTCCAGCAGAATCTGCTCGGTCATCAGGTTCTCCCCGAAGGTAATCTGGGAGGTTTTATGTCCCCCGATATACAGCAGGTACTGCATGATGGCTGCATCCAGCACGATATCACGGTGGTTTGCCACAAAGAGGTAAGCCCTGGAAGGATCCAGATTCTTACTTCCCGACTCGCTTAAGCCCTTGGAAGTTTTATCAATGATGGTCTTCACGGTGTGACTGGAGAAAAAGACCTGGAACTGGTCGACTGTTTCAATGCTTCTAAATTGCCTGAGCAAGTCTTCCTTATCCCCATCCCCATAAAGATAGCTCATCAAGCCTTCAAACCTGGGATGAATGAGCAGGCGTTCAATTGCAGGTTTTACTTCATGATCGTAGTAGGGCCTGATTTCATCAAAGCGATCCGATAAATCCATATTCAAATATGGCAAATAATCCTAAGCTTTCCGCCTGTCAATAAAAGTAAGCGGCTTCCTGCTCATGCCGGGGAATTGCATTCCATGCACTTCACTGGGATCCAAAAAACGGATGGATGGAGCCACCCGGAGCTTGGCCCGGAAGTGGTCCTTAATCCTTTTCTCCACTGATAGTGTGGGTTCTTTGCTGCCCACGAGAACTTCAATATCATCTGTATCGAGACTGTTGGTGGATACCATCACGATATAGTTTTCAACTTCTTCAATCTCATTAAGTATCTCGTAGAAGGCGGGTGGAAAGAGGGTGGTGCCCTTATATTTGATCATCTGGTTCTTCCTTCCCTCGATGGGGCCCAGGCGCAGGGTAGATCTGCCACAGCTACAGGTTTCAGTAAAATGGTGACAAATATCGCCTGTCTTAAAGCGTACAAGGGGCATGCCTTCCACGCCCAGACTGGTAATGGTGACTTCTCCCAGCTCACCCTCTTTAACGGGATTATTATTTTCATCCAGAAACTCAACTATAATCATTTCGGGGTTCAGGTGACCACCCTTTCCGGCACTGCACTCGGTAAAGGCTGCCCCCATTTCAGTGGAGGCATAGGTAGAGTGAAGTTTGATATCCCATTTACTGCGAATGCGACTGCCCAGTTTATTAAGCCTGAACTGATTGTCCCTGATGGGTTCGCCAATGCAAATTGCACTCCGAACCGATGTGGCAGCTAGGTCAATATGATGCTTCTCTGCATGTTCGATCAGCTTCAGAAGGAAGGATGGGACTGTAACCAGTACCGTAGGAGAGGTGCGCTGAATCGTATCAAACTGCAGCAATAGATTTCCTGGTCCGACCCTGATGATGCCGGCTCCCATTTTTCGCAGTCCCATGAAATAGGCCAAACCTGCCATAAACCTCCGGTCGAGGGTCAGCATCAGCTGGTAAATATCATGGCTAGTTCCCCCGGCGCAAATGAAGGAGGCATACTCATTGTCGGCCAGCCGTTGCAGGTCCTTCTCTGTAGTGGCAAAAGTAACCGGGCTACCTGTGGTCCCCGAGGTGGTTATGTAATCGATGATCTTCCCGGGCTCAACACACAGGAAATCCATATTGCGCTGCTGAAGGTCCTGCTTGGTGGTTACCGGCAGCGAAAGTAAATCTTCCACAGATTGGATGGATCCGCTTTTAAATCCTGCCAGTTGTTCCCTGTAAAAAGGGGAATGCTCCATCACCCAGTCGATTTGTTCTGACAGGAGTCCGGACTGGTATTCGTAAATTTCTGATTTGCTTAAAAAGGACAATTCCGCGTTCATCTTACTCTTTTTTTAAACGTTCCATAGCTTCCTCTACCTGCTCACGATCGACCATTCGGGGCATTTCCCTGGACAGGGATTGCTCATAGCGTTCAGCAGCCAGGTCCCGATCGCCCTTCAGGCGGCTGATTTCCCCTGCAATATACCAGGGATAATAATAGCCGGGATTTAGCTGAAGGTAGTTCGCCACCCTCTCCTCGCTTATAGAACTTCCTTCCTTCCGGTCAATCAGCTGCTTAAGTTCACGGGTCTCTTTTGTATAGCTTCTGAAGGCTTCATATTCCGCAGTTTCCAGGAAGGGATCAGCTGCTATGGTCCTTTGCTCCTCCCAGATGCGGTCGCTGACTTTAGTAGAGTCTGCAAAGACCCGGTTCAGGTCATAACAGAGGTAGGCCCCAAGCTGGTACGGATTCGCGGATACCCACATTTTTAGTTCTGAAGGCTTAAAAATCAGCGAGTGGTGGGCGATGAGCTGGTTCACTGCCTTCTCATTTCCCATGCCAATTTCCTGGCCTCCTATCCCGTTCTGGTCCCTCAGAATCAGGGCAAAGGAGTGTTCATCATGCTGATCCCTGGCCTCCATCAGTTCCAGGGTTCTTTCCCAGCGGTAGAGGGACGCTCCCTCGGCCTTATTCTTCATTGTCAGTTCCGAATCCTTAAAGGTGTCACTCTGGAAATGGTTGGTGAGAACCAGGTGATCCGCCCCGGGCGGATCATAGAGTGCCATTTTATCGGGTGCCTTTTCTATGACGACTGTTCGCCCATCCATGGCTGAACTAAGCAGGAAGGATTCTGCTACAAAAGTTTCCGACTTGCCGGCAATTTCCCATGCCTGCTCAATGTTGGAAGCGTATTGCAGGATCTGCCGGGCCAGGATGGAGACAGGCGTTTTAGAAGATCCTGGAATGCCCGATTTTGCCGCGTTAAGGGTTACCACCAGTCCCTGGTCGTTCATCCCCGACACTGCACCGATCATACCACCCCAGGTAATGAAGGCAAATTTATGCCCTTTTTCCGGAGCGTAAAATGCCACAATCTTATCCCTTGCAAATTTATCTCCCATTGAAAAATCAAAATTTCTTCCCACCAGCAAGTTCCCATCTGCCGAATGCTCACCCGTCACCCCCAGGGCTGTACAGGCCACCAGGTTCATGTTCTGAAGTGCATGGCCCAGGTCGTGAGCAGCATGGTAGCTAAGAATCCTGGGGTAAGCCGGTCCTATAAAATCGTAGGATTTGGAAGCCTGCAGGGCCACACCATGTATCTCTCTCTGGTATTCAACAGGGATGTGTTTATCCAGGTTCCTGTTCATCCAAACCACCACCTGCTTCAGGAAATTCAGATAGAAATCCGAGGGTACCATCTCCCGGAGCCTCTCCACGAAAACCTCTTCCTGGTATTTTATAAGATCACTGGCCAAAACCCCGTTTTTCACACCCAGTTCGAAATCTGTACCACTCAGATACATCTCCCAGAGTCCGTACGAGTTCTTCTTCAACCAGCTATCCTGGCAGGTCCAGGCATACTCACCCACCTGGATTCGCTCAGGATGTGATACAATATCTATTTCTGCCGGTGGCTTAATAACTGTGAATATTTTGAATAGCAGCACCAAAAGCAGTATCAATAACACTATCCCGGCCATCCATCTCAGCAGCTTCCTTTTTTTTCTACTCCCTTCCATTTCTGATCTCTGTTAAAAGTTCTCCAATATCAAGCAGATTTGCGCAGGTAAACAGGGCAGATACGGTCACACCCAGAACCCCGTGCAGTCCAACCCCCGAATTCTGCCCTGTCAGGTATAGATTGGGAATCCGGGTATTGGGTGATATGTATGAATGGCGCGGATTTCTGCAGTCCTTCTTAATCCCGTAAATGGTCCCTTCGGGGGCCCCGGTATAGTCACGAAAGGTAAGCGGACTTGCAGTATGATAAGTGGCTATGGCTTCGGCCAGACCTTCCAGGCGAGATTCGGCCAGTTGGATGAGCAGCCGGGCCCTTTCCTGCTTCATGGCCGTATAACGACTACCCCTTCTTCCGACCCGGGTTTCTTCCCACTCCTTTACCTCCTCAAATTTCATGTAGGAAGTGATGGTTAAGCTTTCGGCATATCCAGGCTCCGATGCATCGGGCGAAGTGTAGAGGATGCAGGCTCCCGGCCAGTCGCGTCGTTCATATTCACCCGGATGCCAGGCATCCTTTCCCCTGGTTATATACACATTGGAGTTGATGTTTCGAAATACTCCCTTTTTAAGTTCGATGTATAGACAAAAAGTCCCTATGGTGTTTTCAAGGTCTTCGATGCGATGCACATAGGCCTTTCTGAAAAGACCAGGTTCCACCAGTTTCACGGTTTGGGCAGGGTGCAGGTTGGAGATGAAATGCTTTCCTTCTATCAAGGTGTTGTCACTTAGTTCGACCTTTGTGGCATTTCGTCCGTCGGTATGAAATTTCACCACTTCGCTGTTCCTTCTCACTGCTCCTTTGTTTTCAAGTATGACGCTTTCCAGGGCATCTGCCAGGAGACTGCTGCCATAAGAGAATTTCCAGGCACTCTGGATATAATGGTAGTGGATGATGGCATGCGTGATCAGGGGCGAACTTCCAGGTTGCCCGGCATAGAGCGCACTGGTCATCCCCCAGAGGGCACGTAGTTCTTTATTGTCGGTCAGACTGTCAATAAACTCGAAAGCATCGATTTGGGTAAACCGGGTGTCTGCATCCATGACCTCGCGGAAATCCTGCAGATTCAGCACCTTGGTACTGTTCCACACTTCCTCGATCTTATCCAGGTAGCTGTTTATGGCCTTCTTTTCCCCGGGGAAATAGGAGAGAAGTCTTTCCCGGTGAGCTTCCATGCCAACGGGATAGGAATACTCCTTATCACCCAGGTAAATTTTTTCATAGTGCTCCGGATCCAGCCTTTCAAGTCCGGTCGAATCCAGCACCCCAAGGTATTTGAAGACCTGGTGGAGAATCTGACCCTTTTCCATGCTGCCTACAAAATGCATGGCCGAATTGAACATCACGCCGTTTCTTTTAAAGGTTTGCAGGTTTCCCCCGATCTGATGGTGCTTTTCAAGGATGTTGACCCGGAAGCCCTTCAGTGAGAGGAGGGCTCCGCACATCAGTCCACCCAAACCGCTTCCAATGATAATCACGTCAAATGCTTCGCTCGCTCTGTTCTTCTTCATTTAGGGCTAAGAATATAAGTGATGTTTGAGCTTAGTCGGGCCTGGTCGAGCCGCTCCCACTTGAAGCCCTTGCTTTCTGCAAGCCTCTCAATGGTAGAGGCTGGGAGATAGGTAAGGGGAAAAGAGGTCTTATTGAACCTGAACAGGCGGGTCGACTGAAACTCGGTGAATTTGGTATAGCGGGTGCGTTGTTTCAGCGCTGCATCGGCATCTCTCACAATCACCATTCCATTGTCAGGGAGGGTTTCCATACAACGCTCCAGTAAGCTGATCTGCAATTCCTTAGTCAGGTAGTGCAGCACATCATTGAGGATGATGACCCGGGCCCCAGGGATTTCGCAGGAACTCAGATCGCCGGCCAGGAAAGACACGTGATTTAAATCAATGGCAGCCTTACTTGCCGTCGTGATTTTCCCATCATCATAATCAATCCCGGTAATCTTTCGCTCACCGGAGCACAGTCCCAGCATAATTGACAGGAAGCCGTAGCCGCAGCCCAGGTCAAGCACCCGGGCATCCCGGGGAATGATTTCATCGAAAAAGGCATAGTTCTTTTCCATTTTTAGCTTTACCTTCATATACCACTCCAGGACCGGTCCTTTGTACAGGAAGCGTCCGATGAGTTTTCGTCTGAAATAGTCGGGTTTTTCTATTTGCTGCTGCAGTTTGCCATATTCATTGCGGTAAAATGCTGTCACTTCTTTGGCCTGCTGGAGGTAAGTCCTGGCTCCCTCATATTCCCTGAATTTCGGTTTAATCCTCGGGAAAAATTTGATTGAAATACTGCCCCATTTCAGAAAATGCTCTGTTTTGGGCAGGGCATCGTAGGCACCGTGGATGATAAGGGGCTGAACCTCCAGTCCCAGCATGTCGGCAATGCCAAAAGCACCCTGGTGGAAGCGTTTGATTTTCCCGTCGGGCGAGCGGCTTGCTTCAGGGAAGGCAAGGATGGAATATCCATCTGCCACTTTCTGTTTAAGGCCTTCTAAATTATAATCCAGGCCTTTGTAAACAGGATAGTAATCTGCAAAACGAATGATGAAGCCATAGAAGGCATTGTTCCATACCCACTTGTTCACCAGTACGATGATTTTCGGATTTAACTGAAGCAGGATTACAAGGTCGAGCTGACTCTGGTGGTTGGATATAATCACCGAGGGTTTGGAGAAATCTGCCAGCTCCCTGTTTATATAATTTTTGCGTATGATGAAACCAAGGCTGACAATCGTGCGGGTGGAAAAGAATATAAGTTTGCTTACAAGCTGCTTCTTCGGTTTGCGTCGGATGGGCAACAACATTATTACAGGCAGAAATAAAGTGGCAACAAAGGCCGAGCCCAGGAAAAGCATGAAATAAACAAGCGTGGCAATGATCACCGAGAGGGTGAGGGGTTCCAGCCTGCTAATGCCCTTGCTCCTGACCAGGAAGTTGAAAAGCAGGGGCAGCAGGGTATAGGAGATGAAAACCACCGTAGATATTCCGAAAATGGATACCAGGGCGATCGACTGCAGGGCAGGGTGACGTGCAAAGATAAGAACCCCGATGGCCCCGATGGTAGTCAGGGCAGAAAGCAGGATGGATAGTTTATAGGGAGCAAGGCTTACCTTCCCCTCCCTGTGGTCGGCAATGATCCCGTTCATAATGAAGATACAGTAATCAATACCCAATCCGAATATAAAAGTGGATATTATAATATTGAAAATATTGATCTCAATCCCAAAAAGCCCCATCAATCCCAGGGTCCACATCCAGCTGATCATAATAGGAATAAAAGTGACAAGCGCTATCTCAATTCTTCCGAAAAACACCAGGAGGATCAGGAAAACGACAATCATGGAGATAGTAACCAGCTTGTTGAAATCTTCCTTCAGCACTTCAAAAAACTGATTTATAAAGTACTGCGCATCGAAAATAACGAACTCTTCCCTGCCTGCAAAGCGTTCAAAAAGTTCCGGTTTGTCAGGTGCTTCAACCATCAGCACCGATACTACCGACCAGTTTCCATCCTCTTCAGAGATGAAGTTATCCAGGAAGAGTTCCCTGAGCAGGGCATATTCTTCCATGTCAATTGGGTGGAAATCTTTGTCCAGTAAATCAAAAAATGCCTGGAAGGCATCCGCTTTGAAATGATTATTTTTCCCACTCTGGCGAATGGAGGCTTTCACCAATTCCCGGTCAGCCTTTTCCCAGAAACGATTCCATCTTTCAATTTTTTCCTGCTGTGCATCCCGCGACAGCATCAGGTCGGTAACCCAGGAAATTTCAGTTACAAGTCCGTCTTCACGGCACGACTCCAGCAGGGCGCGATTGGATTCAATCTTCACAAGGGCTTCCTCCAGGCTCGATCCCTGGGTGACCAGGTAGACCGAACTATGGGCCACCGAGCTGATGGATTTCAGTTTGGCCTCCGATTTAGCCAGCTTTTCCGACATGTAGTTCAGTGTGGAAATATCGCCGTTAAAGCGGATCTTCTGGGAGGTGAATGCAAAGAGCAGGGTGAGCAGGAATACAATGATTACGAGGATGCGGTTTTTTTCAAAGGCATAGCCCACCATTTTTTCGATGCGTTCTGACACCCCTGTTTTCTTCTGGTCCATGCCCAACCACTCTTTCCTGAGCAGAAGGGGAATGAGTACAAGGATGGAAAGGGCCGATACCAGGACCGCCACGGCAGCAAATACACCGATCTGTCTCAGCGCTTCCGATTTCACCACAGAAAGACAGAGAAAGGCCGATGCGGTGGTGATGCTGCTCATCAGAACCGGCATGGTAATGCGACCGATGGTTTCCCTTACTGTTCCTCCCGATCGAATATGGGTGAACAGGTGCAGGGAGTAATCCACCGTGATGCCCATGAAGATGACCCCCACACCCAGGGCAATGGCAGAGACCTTACCATAGATCAGGGTAAGAACGGCAATGGAGACCAGGGAGCCGATCGCCACGGGCATAAACATGAGCACGATCATTCCAAACTTCCTGAAGAATATAAGAAATATAAGCAGGAAGAAAAAAAGGGCAATGGAGAGGGTCAGAATGATGTCTTTTTTAACCCTTACCGAATTGGCCACCGCCACGGCACTTCCACCGTAATATTCGATCCGAATATGCTCAGCGTTTATGCTGGAAATAGACTGGTCTATGTATTGCACCAGTTTCAGGTTCTCCTGGGTATTAGAACCCGGATAAACAGGGTCCATAAAAATCATCAGGTTCTTTGAATCACCTGTAAATATGGCTGAATTAAGTACCTTGAAATTGTCATCAAGTTGAAAACGGTTTAGCTTTTTCAGTGCAAGGGGTGTGAAATTCAGTGGATCTTTCAGGATGAATTTCCTGGTGGCTATTCCGGTGGGGGAGATCAGGGTCCTGAAGCCCTTTTTTATGGTCTGTTCTATCTCGTTTTTACTGAGCAGTTTCTCCATCTCCTCGTAGTCCTCCTCTTCCAGGAACAGGGGGAGATTGTCATGGATAAAACCGTAAATCTCCATCATCGCATCGCCACCCACCTTGAAGCGGATATTGCCCACCAGGTCGGGTCGCAGTTTAAGCAGATCCACCAGCTGTTCTCCACAGCTGATAAGCGCGTCGGGATCCACCTTGCAGCTGTCCTCGAGGGAGATCATGAAGATGATCTGGTCGGCCAGCTGAGATTTATCAAAGACCTCACTGATGCGGCTGATTCGTTGATCCTCAGGAATGATGGCATTTAGATTCTCTTCGAGTTTCACCCCCGATGCCAGGAAGATAATGCCTGCCATGGCCAGGATGAAGAGACTTAAAAAAAGCCATTTTCGCCTGCTAAGATATACGTTGAGGTTTACAAAAAAATTATACATCTAGGGTCTGCGTTTAAAAATAAGCAGGAGCATATAGGACAGGGCACCCGTCACTACACCGGCAATGCTGGCGAATACAATGGCCCCGGCCAGGTACTGCTTCAGATTCTGCCCGATTGATTCAAAATTTAGTTCTATGTCCACCAACCAGCTTCCATCACCAATTACATAACTGCCTGTTACGTAACTCAGATAGAGAATGAAGGGGATCATTGGTGGCAGGCTTATGTTGGCCGCTATAAAAAAAATGGCTTTGTTAATTTTAAGCAGATGAGCCAGAAAGAATCCAATGATCAGCTGGTATCCCCAGATGGGCAAAATACCCATAAATATACCAAAAGCAACTGAAAGAGCGATCACATGATTGGGGGTGCCGCTTTTGAGAATGTCCTCCCTGAAGATTTCTTTAAGGCTTTTTTTCCGGTACTTTCGGAACATATTGCGGGGTATGTAATAGGCAAACCCCAGGAATACCAGCATAAAGTTTAAAAGGGTAATTCTCAAAAAATCCCAGAAAGGCCTGAAGTGGGAGACCCGCTTCCCGCCGGGTGGGTAATGCACATGAATCGGAATTTCAAGCACAGGAACTCCTTTCCAGGCACTCTTAACAAGAAGCTCAAGCTCATACTCATACCGTCCCGAAATCAGCCGTGTCCCTTCCAGCTCCCTGATGGGATAAAGCCGGTATCCCGACTGGGTATCCTTGAGCCGATGGCCTGTCTCCACCCTGAACCAGAAACTTGAGATTCGGTTGGCAAAACGGTTTTTCCCGGGTACATTTACCTGGTCAAGCACCCGGGAACCCATCACCAGTACGGGCGATTGCCTTTCAAGGACATCCAGGAAGGCTGGCAGGTCAGAGGCCTTATGCTGACTGTCCGAATCCATGGTAATTACATGATCGTAGCCCATTTCCAGGGCCCTGGCGAAGCCGGCTTTTAAGGCAGCCCCTTTTCCCCGGTTTTTCGGGAAGCTAATGAGGGTGATCCCTTTTTGAGCGGCCAGAATACTGGCTGTATCATCGGTCGAACCATCATTCACAACAATGACGGGAGGGTCGTAACTTTGGACCTCCTCCAGCAATGCGGCCAGAAAACCTGCATTATTGTAGCTTGGAATAAGCACGCAGCACTTCAGGCGTTTAAATGCTTCTCCGTAGGCACTATTTTTGCGCGCTGTATTCACCTTTGAATTTTAAATAAACTTTTTCATTCTTGTGCAGACGGGCCGAAACCATGAAGCGTTCATTCTCCTGGCTGAAGGAAATCTCTGCATCAATTTCAGGTGCAACACCGGGTTCATGAACAGCTGTGAATTTGATCTGCTTCGCAGCACATAAACGCAGTGAAATGCCGCACTCTTCTTCCAGAATTTCTTTTATTATCTGGACCTGGCATACTCCCGGGGTGATGGGGTGTCCGGGGAAGTGTCCCTCATAAATGGGGTGCTGCTCATTGATGCTGATATGGGCATGAATGAGCGCTTCTTCCCGAAGCTTAATGTTGTATGTATATAGTTCACTGCTTTTCATTTTAGCTGATTCAGCTCCGTTAAATCAATCTTCAGTCTGACACCCCTGTGCCTGATTCCAATGATAAGCATCTCTTCTTCCATATGTACATCCCTGGAAGTGCCGCTTATGTTGAAATCGACCCGTCCAAACAGTCCCTTTTTCTTGCGGATGAGATCCGGACCGGTAAGGTCGTGATAGCCATACAGGTAGCGCTGCCTTTTGTGCCTGAATTTCAGCATCTCGCTGACCCCGTCTTTTGATGAACGAAGCGAGTAATCTTCAATAAGCGACAAATCTAGCAATAAGCAACGAAAATCGTCCTGCAGGGTGCTTAATATGGAACGCCTGTTTAAAAAATCCTGCACACTTACCACTGTAAACTCATCGTTTCGATAGGCAAGGTCCATCAGGTTCAGTCCGAGCTCCGACAGGAAGACCACGTGGATGGCACTGTCGGCAGGCATCGGCTTAATGAGTACAAGTCCCGAATAGTAATCTCCGAAGATGCGGATGGCAGCCTTAAAAAGCAGGGTCTCTTCCAGCGGAGCAAGGGGGGCGAAGCGGTTGAGTTCTTCCCCGGGAATCTCAAATTCAGCCTTATTGCCGGTGATGGCCTGGGCATTGAAAAAAGGAATCCCAATACTAATAATCAGTAGAGAAAACAGCCTCCTCAATGGGTTCATTGATTTTCTTGTCAATAAATGTGATTACTGTATAGTCCTTTTCACTTTCCTTCATGAGCACCCTGGACACAGCCAGGTCCGATTTATCAAAATAAATCTCCATGGTGGAGATGACCTCCTTCATGGTCTGGTCGAGGGGAACCAGGCTGATCCTGTACTGTGAACTGTTTTCGAAGGCTTCCATGTCGAACTTCTCTTCGCTGAAATTGCCGCTTACCATCCCAACAATCAGCCTGTTTATTTCTGTAAATGCAGGGTTTGATTCAATGTCAAAGGTACTCACCTGTGTTCCGTCTTTGATCAGGAACTTGCCTCCGTTTATAATAATCACATATTCGAAGGGCTTTTCGTAAGCCCATCTTAGCTGATTGTCCTTTTTAAAGTAAAAGCTTCCCCTGCTGGTGATGGTTTCATCCAGGAACTCCAGCTGTTTTTCCTGGATAAAGCTGCTTTGTATGGTTTCAATCTTCGTGGCATTTTCATTCAGATTTTTAACCAGTTGTGCTGGTTTATCCACAGGGTGGAAACCGTCCTGCAGGCTCTGACCCCAACCTGGAACAAAGGTAAGAGAGAGGGTTAATGCCAGAAAAATTCCGGTTTTCAGTGTTCCCATTTATATCTTCAGATTATTGATCAATTGCCCAAAGGTAGTAAAAGAAAATATTAGTAAATTTGTTGCTTTTCCAATTGTATGTACTTTTATAGATCACCCAAATACGTGCAAAGTCTGTGATAACGATTAAAGCGAAGGAGAGTCTGTCCCTGGCGACAGCAGAGGCGATTATTTTAGATAACCAGCCCTTTGAATTAGATAGTGAGAGTTTGGTCCTGGTGGAGGATAGTCTCAATTTCCTGCTGGAATTTTCAGTGGATAAAATCATTTACGGTATCAATACCGGGTTTGGTCCCATGGCCCAGTATAAAATAGACAGTGATAAACAGGTTGATTTGCAGTATAATCTTATAAGGAGTCATTCAGCCGGAGCCGGACAAAGAATTCCCGATCCCTATGTGAAAGCAGCCATGCTTGTAAGGATGCTCTCCATTATGCAGGGTAAATCGGGAATACATCCTTCCTGTGTCACTCTCCTGCAGTCATTGATCCTCAAAGAGGTATATCCCCTGATCCCTGAACACGGAGGTGTGGGTGCCAGTGGCGACCTGGTGCAGCTTTCACACATGGCCCTGAATATGATCGGTGAAGGTGAGGTAAGTTACAAGGGTGAGTTGCGTCCCACTTCAGAAGTGTTTAAGGAGCTCGGACTGGAGCCCATCAAGGTGGTGTTGCGTGAGGGTCTCTCTTTGATTAACGGGACCTCGGTGATGACCGGCATTGGGATTATTAATGTAATCAAGGCCAGGCAGCTGCTGAAATGGTCCCTGGTGGCTTCTGCCATGATCAATGAAATTGTACACTCTTTTGATGACCACTTTGCGCCAGAGTTAAACCAGGTGAAGAAGCACAGGGGGCAGGCCTATATTGCGGCGACCATGGAGCGGATTCTGCACTCCAGTGATATGATCCACAGGCGGGCAGAGTATTTTTATAACAACAACGAAGATGCCCGTATCTTCAAGCGGAAAGTCCAGGAATATTACTCCCTGCGCTGCGTACCGCAGATACTGGGAGCCATACACGATACCATTGCCCAGGCCGAAGAGGTGGTAGTAAACGAGATGAATTCGGTAAGTGACAATCCCATTGTAGATGTGGATAAAAAAAATGTATTTCACGGGGGAAATTTCCACGGAGACTATATCTCACTGGAGATGGACAAACTCAAGATTGCAGTCACCCGAATGTCCATGCTTTCGGAGCGTCACCTTGCATTTCTCTGTAACCCGAAGCAAAATGAGTTGTTGCCCCCCTTTGTGAACCTGGGACAGCTGGGACTGAACCTGGGAATGCAGGGTGTTCAGTTCACCTCCACTTCCACTGTGGCCGAGAATCAGTCCCTTTCAAACTCTGTATATGTACATAGCATTCCAACGAACAATGACAACCAGGATATTGTAAGTATGGGTACCAATTCAGCCATGGTTGCCAAACGGGTAATTGATAATGCTTACCAGGTCCAGGCCATCGAGATGATCGCCCTGATTCAGGCGGTAGATTATCTAAAGGCCGGGGAGCGGCTTTCGGAGACCACCCGGAAGTACTACCGCATTCTGCGTGAGATGGTTCCCATGTTTGTGGATGACAATCCCATGTATAAGGAAATTGAAAAAGTAAAAGAGTATTTATTTCATGCAGATGTGGATCTGCCGGAGGGAGATAAGAAATGAAAACAGCACTGGTAACAGGAGGTTCAAGGGGAATCGGAAGAGCCATCGCTCTAAGACTTGGTCTCGAGGGGAACCATGTGCTTGTGAACTATCGCTCCAATGAGGCTGAAGCGTTTTCCACCCTGGAGAAAATCAGGAGCGCAGGTGGTGAGGGAGCACTGCTTAAATTTGATGTTTCAGATCCGGCAGCGGTGAAAGAGGCACTGGACAAGTGGCAGGAGCAAAATCCTGCGAATCATATAAGTATCCTTGTGAACAATGCCGGCTTAACCAGGGATAACCTGATGGTTTTTATGTCTGATGATGAGTGGAGCGATGTAATGACTACCAACCTGGATAGTTTCTTTTATGTTACAAGGCACCTGCTTCAGAATATGCTGGTAGGTAAATGGGGGCGGATCGTAAACGTGGTATCGCTCTCGGGTCAGAAGGGCCTGCCCGGACAGGTGAACTATTCGGCCTCCAAGGGAGCTGTGATTGCAGCAACCAAGGCCCTTGCCATGGAAGTGGGTAAAAAGAAAGTTACCGTCAATGCAGTGTCCCCGGGTTTTATTCGGACCGATATGACAAAAGAACTGGATGAGAAAGAGTTGTCAAAAATGGTGCCCCTGCGTAGATTCGGAGAACCCTCCGAGGTTGCCGAAGTTGTTAACTTCCTGGTTTCCGAAGGCGCTTCCTATATCACAGGTGAGACGATATCAGTAAACGGAGGAATGTATAGCTAGCATGAACAGACGCGTTGTTATAACAGGAGTGGGTATCTACTCAACCATAGGGAAGAATATTGAGGAAGTTAAAAACTCCTTATACAAGGGAAAGTCAGGGATCGGTATTGATCCTCGTCGGGCCGATTTTGGATTCAGGTCTACGCTCACGGGGCTGATCGAGCGTCCCGTATTGAAAGGACTTTTACCCAGGCGAATGCGGGTGGGTATGGCCGAGCAGGGCGAATATGCCTACGTGGCCACGATGGAGGCTCTTGAACAGGCAAAAGTGGAGATGGATTACCTGGAGGCCAACGAGGTGGGCATCCTTTACGGGAACGACAGCTCGGCGATTCCTGTAATTGAAGCCATTGATATTGTCAGGGAGAAAAGGGATACCACGATGATCGGTTCAGGTTCCATATTTCAGTCCATGAACTCTACAATTACAATGAACCTGGCTGTGATATTGAAACTGAAGGGGATTAACTTCACCCTCAGTGGTGCCTGTGCCAGTTCTTCTCATGCCATTGGCATGGCTCACCTGATGATTTCGCAGGGATTGCAGGATATGATCATCTGTGGGGGCGGACAGGAAGTGAATGCCGAATCCATGGGCAGCTTCGACGGACTCAGCGCTTTTTCGGTCCGAATGGACCAGCCCCAGGCAGCTTCCAGGCCCTTTGATCGCGACCGCGACGGCCTGGTTCCCAGTGGTGGTGCTGCAACCCTTGTGCTTGAAAGTCTCGAGTCGGCACTGGGTAGGGGTGCAAATATCCTGGGTGAAGTCAAGGGTTATGGATTCTCTTCTAACGGAGATCATATCTCGGTGCCGAACATTGACGGACCCACCCGTTCCCTGGTGCGCTGTTTGAAACATGCCGGCATAAAGCCCGGAGAAATTGATTATGTAAATGCCCACGCAACCTCCACTCCTGTAGGTGATGGCAACGAAGCTGTGGCCCTGGCAAATGTATTCGGAGAGAAAGGAGTACCCATCAGTTCTACCAAGTCCATGACCGGACACGAGATGTGGATGGGGGGTGCTTCCGAGGTAATCTATTCCCTTTTAATGATGGAGAATTCCTTCATTGCCCCCAACATAAACTTCGAAAATCCAGATGAAGCATCATCGAAATTGAACATTATTGCAAGGAAAACCGATTATAACATAGATACTTTCCTTTCCAACTCTTTTGGATTTGGAGGAACAAATTCATCTTTAATTGTATCTAAATACAAGAAATAGTTAACTTACATGTGATATGCAGAGGGCAGAGATTATAGAAACGGTAAATGAGTTTTTGATTGATGAGTTCGAAATCGAGGAGAGTGCCCTGGGTCCGGATGCACATCTTATAGATGACCTGGGGATAGAAAGCCTTGATTTTGTCGATATTGTGGTAACCATTGAAAAGGAGTTCGGGTTTAAAGTCAAAAGGGAAGAAATCACCGACGTACGTACCCTGAACGATCTTTACGCATATATTGAAAAGAGGGTCTGATAACCTCTCCGGTCAAACATTAAAGATATGCCCGAATGGTCTGGAAAATCGAAAGGAGGGGCTTTAGGGTACCGGATTTTCATTGCACTGATCAGGAACACAAGTATCAGCATCAGCTATTTTTTAATAAGGATTGTGGCTTTTTACTACCTGCTTTTTTCAGACAGGAAGGCGATAAAATACTATTTCCGCGTGATCCACGGCTATGGCCGGTCTGGGACAATCAGAAGCATTTACCGGTCTTACTGCATGTTGGGCGAGGTCCTGGTCGACAAAGTTGCTATGTTATCGGGTGCAAAAACCGACTATAGCTTTTGTTTCGAAGGAGAGGAGCATCTTCGTGCCATGAGCGCAGCGGGGAAGGGAGGCTTGCTGATTGGGGCCCATATGGGAAACTGGGAAGTGGCGGGACAGCTGCTTGAGCGCATCGACACCCCGGTGAACATTTTGATGCGCGAAGCAGAACATGAACAAATCAGGGAGCTTCTGGAGAAGGTGATGGTCCACAAAAACTTGAGGGTAATTCCACAGAAGGATGATTATACCCACCTTTTTCTAATCGAACAGGCGCTGGAAAGAAAAGAATTTGTAGTGATGCATGGCGACCGGTATACCGATGGAGCCAATACAGTCAGTCTGAACTTCATGGGA
This sequence comes from uncultured Bacteroides sp., assembly GCA_964601975.1. Taxonomy (GTDB): domain Bacteria; phylum Bacteroidota; class Bacteroidia; order Bacteroidales. Next base: position 15,312 of record CAZRPW010000043.1, on the reverse strand, counting down.
AGGCAGGCGCAATTCCCTTCGGGACCGCTTTACCTTGCAAGTAAAAAAGGGGTGCCGGTAACATTTGTCTATACCCTGAAAGAGGGAAAAACGCATTATCACTTTTACGCTACTCCTGGCAAAACTTATCCTTATCCGGCGCGGATCAAAAGCCGGAAAGATGAGATCAGGGCCATGGTGGAAGATTATGTAAGTTCCCTCGAGGCCATGCTTCACTTATACCCCCATCAGTGGTTTAATTATTACAATTTCTGGGAGGAAGAAAAATCTTAAAGAACAGGAGAATGAAAATGAATTACGGATCTGATAATAAAAGCGCCCTCCAGGCGAAATTTGATGCCCAGAAGATTGCATTTGGACCTATCATGTTCCAGGCAGCCCGAACCCTGAGGGATCTTGGCATCCTGAAGCTGATCCGTTCGCGTCGGGGGGATGGGATCACCATGGAGGAGATTGCAGGGGAGCTGAACCTGAGTATATACGGGGTGAAGGTTCTTCTGGAGGCCGGATTGAGCATGGAAATGCTGCTTGTGAAAGAGGGTAGATTCAGTCTCACAAAAACCGGCTGGCACATCCTCAGTGACGAACTTACAAGGGTGAATATGGATTTCACCCACGATGTGAACTACCTGGGCATGTTCAGTCTCGATGAATCCATTAAAAGCGGAAGACCCACAGGGCTCGCAAGCTTTGGAGAATGGGATACCGTATACGAGGGTCTCAGTCAACTTCCGCCGAAGGTGCAGAAGAGCTGGTTTGCCTTTGACCACTTCTACTCCGACTACTCCTTCTCAGAGGTGCTGCCGCTTGTAATTGCTCCAGGGGTAAAGCATATCCTGGATGTGGGAGGAAATACTGGAAAATTTGCAATTCGTTGCGCAAAGTATAACGAGGAGGTCCATGTCACCATCCTTGACCTGCCGGGTCAGCTTGAAAAAGCCCGGGCTAATATTGAAAAAGAAGGGCTTTCGGACCGCATCACCTGTTTGCCGATGAACCTGCTTGACCACAGTCAGCGTTTTCCCAAAGGGATGGATGTAATCTGGATGAGCCAGTTTCTGGACTGTTTCTCAAAGGAGGATATAGCACAGTTGCTGCGGCGTGGGAAGGAAGCCCTGGAGGGCAGTGCAGCACTTTTTATTATGGAGTTGCTCTGGGATCGGCAGAAGTTTGAGGCCTCTACCTACAGTCTGCATGCCACCTCGCTCTATTTTACGAATATAGCCAATGGTTGCAGCCAGATGTACCATTCCGAAGATTTGCTTGAACTTATAAACAATTCGGGCATGCTTGTTGCAGATTCAATTGATGATATCGGGGTGAGTCACTCCCTGCTTAAATGTAAGCTTAAGCGCTGAATATGAATGTCATAAAAAATACAGACATCCTCAAGCTGATTCCACAGCGTGCACCCATGGTTATGGTTTCAGGTCTGTACTCGGCAGCAGAAAAGGAAGTGAGCACCTTCCTGAGGATAAAGGAGGGGAATATTTTTGTCCGGGATGGCAAATTGCAGGAAAGTGGTATTATTGAAAATATTGCCCAGAGTGCGGCTGCCATGAACGGATATCGTGCCCTGGCTAGTGGAGAGCCAGTGCAGAATGGTTATATTGGAGCGATAAAGAACCTGGAGATCTCTGTGCTGCCTGCATGCGGAGCGCTTTTAGTTACAAAGGTGCGAGAGATCTATAATGTGATGGATGCCAGTATCATTGAAGCAGAGGTCAGAAATGAGAATGTCCTGGTGGCCAGGTGTGAAATGAAAGTATTTATGCAAGCATAAAACCTATGATCATGAAAAAATTAGCCATTTTTATTTTGATGGGAAGCTTTATGTTTCCTGCCCGGGCAGGGGAACCTTTAAAGAACCGGGGCGAACTGGTATGGTTCGGTATGGACTATACACTTGTAAAGTTTATTGGTGCCAGAGACCAGTTTAGCGATCTGCCAAAAATCAGGGATCATTATTTTCGCGCCTGGAACGAACTTGTAATGATCGAGAAGGATAAATATGACCTGATGACTGCCTTTTCGGTGAATAAGATTTATTACGAGATGGAGAATACAATCAGGCGCAGCCAGGAGAGATCCATGGATGGAATTGTGCAGACCGACCATTACTCCATCAGCGAGGAGCAGGTAAAAAGTGTGGTCGCGCTTCATATAGACCCCTCGGTAAATAAGGTGGGGGCCGTGTTCGTGATGGAGACCCTCAATAAACTGGAAGAGCAGTCGACCATGTGGCTGGCAATCTTTAATATTTCCTCGGGCGAGATCCTTTATATGAATAAATACAGCGGGGCTGTGGGTGGTTTCGGGTTCCGAAACTACTGGGCGAGGTCTTATTATAATGTAATTTCTAAGCTAAGGATGACAGCCAGATAACCGCGATGGTGAAAGAATTAACCGACAGAACAGAGACCACCGTGCGTTTCAGCGAGGTGGATGCAATGGGCATCGTTTGGCATGGCAATTTTGTGAAATTCATGGAGGATGGTCGTGAGTCCTTTGGGCGTCGATTCCAGCTGGGTTATTACGATCTATATGAAAACGGACTGCTGGTTCCCATCGTAAATATGAATATCGATTATAAGCTTCCCATCAGGTACGGAGAGCGTTTGGTGATCGAAACCACATGGGAAAACTGTGCAGCAGCCAAGATTATTTTTCGCTACCGGATTCTCCGGAAATCGGACCAGGTTTTGTTGATGAGCGCTACCACCACCCAGGTTTTCCTCAATAAGGAAGGAGAACTGGAACTGTGTAACCCCGGGTTCTACCTGGAGTGGAAGAAAAGGAACGGAGTTGAGATTTTGTAGTAACCAATATGAAGACCTACCTGGAAAACAGCAATATTATATCTCCCCTGGGATGGAATAGTCAGGATAATTTCCGGTCTGTTCAAGCACTTCGGGGCGGCATAAAGTTTTGTAGCGACAGGAGTCTGAGTCCGATCGGCTTGCCCCTGGCCCTGCTGAATTGGGATGAGGTATCAGTCCGCTTTGCTGCACTGCCTGAAGCGGGGGACAGGGAAAGGTATACCCGGTTTGAAAAGATAGGAATTCTCTCGGTCCACAATGCCCTGGAAGCGTCCGGGGTGGATCCGGCTCATCCCTCAACCGTTTTCGTTTTGTCCAGCACCAAGGGCAATGTGGATCTGTTGAATAATCCCGAACCAAAGGTAAAGGAGCGGCTCTATATATGGAAATCTGCAGAAAAGATTGCCCGCTTCTTTGGGAATACAAACATTCCGGTGGTGATTTCTAATGCATGTATTTCGGGGGTGGCCGCCATGCTCACCGCCAGTCGGCTGATCGCCCGGGGAAAGTATAAGCACGCCATTGTACTGGGGGCCGACCTGGTTTCAAAGTTTATTGTTTCGGGGTTCCAGTCTTTTTTGTCGCTCAGCGACGAAGCCTGCAGACCCTTTGACAGCGAGCGACAGGGCCTTAGCCTGGGGGAGGCTGCAGCAACGGTTGTTCTCTCATCCGAGCATGGCCATGTAGAACTGGTCTCAGGCGCAACCAGCAATGATGCCAATCACATATCGGGACCTTCCCGTACCGGCGAAGGACTGGTGCTGGCTATCAGCAAAACACTTGAGGGACAGCAGGAGCCAGGCTTGATCTCGGCCCATGGAACTGCCACACTTTATAATGACGAGATGGAGTCGATCGCCCTTAGCCGGACGGGACTCGGCCATGTGCCAGCGAACAGTCTGAAGGGATATTTCGGGCATACCCTGGGTGCCGCAGGCATCCTGGAGGGCATCATCAATATTGAAGCCATGATACAGGGTTCCCTGCCTGCCACCCTGGGTTATACAACTCCCGGAGTATCCGGGGCAATCAATGTTTCAGCCCGGGTGGGCCATGCAGAAGTAAAGAGCATGCTCAAACTTGCGTCTGGCTTCGGAGGTTGCAATGCTGCTGCACTATTTAAGTTAAGATAATGAAGGTAATCAGGGATGTCAGGATAGAGGATGGGGAGCTTCGGATCGACGGGAGGTCTGTATTTACACATGTAGAAAAGGATTTTAAGTCCTTCGCCAAGCACCTTTACAAGCATAATGGAATACACTATCCGAAGTTTTATAAGATGTCGGCCCTGAGCAAACTGGGCTTCCTTGCCTCCGAGCTCCTGTTGAGGGATCATGATTTGTCAGAAACCGATCCGGCATCTGTCGCCCTGCTTGTAGCCAACTCTTCTTCTTCACTGCATACCGACAAGATTTACCAGGATACCCTCGAATCGAGGCCTAGTCCCGCCGTATTCGTGTACACCCTGCCCAATATTATGATCGGAGAAATTTGCATCCGGAATGGTTTCAGGGGAGAAGGGCTGTTTTTTATACAGGAAAGTTTTGATAAAGAGTTTATATTTGATCAGGCCGAAGCGCTGTTAGTGAGCGGGCAGACTACCCTCTGTCTTGCTGGCTGGATTGAAGTGAATATGGAGGGGGAATATCTTGCGAAGTTATTCCTGTTGAAAAAGTAAGTAAGTAAAAGAGTAAGTAAGTAAAAGAGTAAGTGAGTAAGTGAGTAAGTAAGTAAGTAAGTAAGTGGGTAAGTAAAGTAAATAGGTAATTAAGTAAGGAAGTATGGAAGAATTGAT
>CAZRPW010000043.1:0-10598 GCA_964601975.1 uncultured Bacteroides sp. | reverse complement strand
AAGTGGGTAAGTAAAGTAAATAGGTAATTAAGTAAGGAAGTATGGAAGAATTGATTGAGAAATTGAAGACAGAGCTGATTGAACAGTTGAACCTTGAGGATATGGAGCCCGATGAGATTGATGCAGATGCCGCCCTTTTTGGCGACGGACTTGGACTGGACTCCATCGATGCACTTGAAATCATTGTGTTGCTGGAGAAGGAATATGATATAAAGATAACTGATCCACGCGATGGTAAGGATATTATGTATTCTGTGAGTTCGCTGGCAAAATTCATTGAAAGCAATAAAAAATAAATCCTGGAAGTAATCCATGGCTAATCAGATCTGGATAAGCGGATTGGGTATTGTATCCTCCATAGGGATGAATGTAGGCGAGAGCCTTGATTCCCTGGTGTGGGGCCGCAGGGGCATTGGTCCCATCACCATCCTGGATACCATCCACAGGGAAAATTTCAGGGTGGGGGAGATCAGTCTCAAGGATGAGCAGCTTATGGAGCTTCTGGAAATACCGGCAGCATCCTACCGGAAATATACCCGGACCACTCTGCTGGGAATACTGGCTGCCAGGGAAGCGCTTTTAGATTCGGGGATCGACCTTGCCGACGGTATCGCCACTGCACTGGTTTCAGCCACCACCGTTGGAGGGATGGACAAAACTGAACGCGATTTTCCCGGAGGGGATGTATCCACGGGTTTTGTGACTACGCATCCCTGTGGAGATTCAACAGATAAGATTGCAGCTTTCCTTGGGATCGAGGGCTACCGGACCACCCTTAGCACAGCCTGTTCATCGGGAGCCAATGCCATTATTCATGCTGCCCGCCTTATTAAGCACGGCCATGTGGAACGGGCCCTGGTGGGCGGGGTGGATGCCCTCTCGAAGTTTACACTCAACGGTTTCAATACGCTGATGATTCTCGACAGGGAGGATTGCCGTCCATTCGACCGCAGCCGGAAGGGCCTGAATCTCGGAGAAGGAGCCGGCTTCCTTGTGCTTGAGTCGGACCGGGTTGTGTCAGAGGGGAAGAAAATTTGCAGGCTTTCGGGATATGCCAATGCCAATGACGCCCATCACCAGACCGCATCTTCCCCTGATGGTCAGGGTGCCTTTGATGCCATGAGCGGAGCACTTGCAATGGCTGAAATCCGGCCCGAAGCGATTGACTACATCAATGCCCATGGAACAGGTACCGAGAACAACGATGCTTCTGAGGCCTTTGCCCTGCTGCGGGTCTTCGGCGAAAAACTACCCCCTTTCAGTTCCACGAAAGCATTTACAGGGCATACACTGGGAGCTGCTGCGGGGGTCGAGGCCGTATTTTCGGCCCTGGCCATCCGGGAAGGAATCATTTTCCCCGGACTGGGCTTTAAAGAGCCAATGGAAGAGTCGGCAGTGTCGCCGGTGACTGATGTGCAGAAAGGTGTAGATCTCCGGCATGTACTCTCCAACTCCTTCGGATTTGGAGGCAATAATTCGACACTTATATTTTCAAAGCCCTAATAGATGCCTGTATATATCCTCTCAGCCGAAGCCATTTCACCCCAGGATACATTCCAGGTCGATTCCCTTTCCGGCACCTCCTTTTCAATAGCGGAGCCGCTTTCTGAAAAGGGCTACTTCAGTGCGCTACATCCAAACTACAAGGACTACATTAACCCGGCAGTCCTCAGGCGTATGTCGCCCGTTATCAGGATGGGACTGGCAGCCTCGAAGGTGTGTATGGAGCAGGCCGGACTTAACATACCCGATGCTATTCTTGTGGGGACCGGACTTGGCTGCGTAAGGGATACCGCAAAATTTCTGAACCAGGTAATCGATAATAAGGAAGAGTTGCTGAATCCAACGGCATTTATACAATCCACTCATAATACTGTATCCGGACAAATTGCACTTTTGCTGGGCTGTCGGGCTTACAATCTTACTTTTTCACAGAAGAGCATCTCCTTTCAAACAGCCTTGCTGGACGGTATGCTGATGCTGGAAGAGGGTGAGGCAGGCTCCATCCTCGTGGGGGGGATTGATGAGGTGGTGGATGAGAGCTTCCAGCTTTTGGAGAAAAATGGCTGTCTGGACGGACCCGCGGGAGAAGGGAGTAACTTTTTTGTGCTTTCGTCCCGCGCTTCAGAGAATTGTTTGGCCAGGGTCGATGGACTGGAGATATTGAGCGCTTGCAGGGACAAGGAAGAGATCGCAGCCCGCACGTTTTCCTTCCTTGCATCGAAGGGACTGGAAACCAGGGATATTGATGTTTTTATTTCGGGCCAGAACGGCGATGCCGGTAAGCAGGAAATATACAGACAGGTGGAGCAGCTCTTTGACATTGCGAAGGTGGTGGGCTACAAGCACCTGGTAGGGGAGTATGATACAGCTGCAGCCTTTGCTACATGGTTGGGTGCGAGGATTATCAGTGATCAGGTCGTTCCCGAATCACTGCAAATCAATTTGAAAAAAGAGAGGTTTTTAAATGGAGCTGCCATCAGGCGTGTGCTGATCTTTAACCAGTCCAAGGGACGGGACTTTTCCTGGATCCTCCTCTCACACCCGGGAACCTGATGAAGCGCCTATTATGAAAGCTTTCCATATAAGCACAGCGCTTTTTGCAGCATTGATTTTTGTCATAGTACTTATTCCCGGCGTGGAGTCATTTCGCTGGTCCGCACTGATACTTCCCCTGGCGGTCTATGTCTTACTCCTTGTATACGGAGCCTCACAGATTTCTTCTCAGTTCTTCCTTCCAGCCCTTTGCAAGGGTGATCCAGATAGCAAAACTGTGGCCCTTAGCTTTGATGATGGTCCGGCCGGACAGCGATCGGAGGAGATTCTGAAAATCCTGGAGAAATATGGATGTAAGGCTTCATTTTTTCTCACCGGCCAGAAGGCAGAGGCCCGGCCCGACATTCTGAAGGAGATGTTGAAGCAGGGCCATCTCATCGGGAACCACTCCTATAGCCATTCAAATTTTTTTCCCCTGTTCCGCCACGGGCGGATCAGACAGGAACTGGAACATACAAACCGCATACTGAAGGAAGCCGGTGCAGGACAGGTCCGTTTCTTTCGCCCCCCCTTTGGAGTAACAAATCCAAATGTGGCACGCGGACTGCGATCCACGGGAATGGAGGCTGCAGGATGGAGTATCCGCAGCTTTGATACGCGCAATGAACCGGCCGTAAAGGTGGCGGGAAGAATCCTGAAAAGAATGAAGGGAGGGGATGTAATCCTCCTGCATGAAACCTCTAAGAACATCATTGAAATCCTGGAGCTCCTGCTGCCTGCCATCTCCGAAGCAGGGCTCAGCTGTGTGACCCTCGATCAGCTCTTTGGTGAAGCTCAGTCAATGAAAGACAGCTCGAGGGACTGAACCCTGGGATCTGATTCGGGGGTAAGGGTGAAGTGTACCTCAATGTTGCCATTTTCGGCATGCATGATGAATTTTCCCCTGAGCTGGTTTTCGGGCTCAATGGGACCGATGGCGGTGATCGCACCTGCCTGCTCCAGCATTTTTGAGCTTTCCTTCCTTCGATATTCCCTCGACCAGTCGAGGTAGAAATTCTCGGCCAGGATTTCATCTTCCAGTTGGGGATCCCATTCCTGCACCAGCCTGGCTACCTGCTCCTTCCTTTGTTTCAATATAAGTGAGGCCGGGAGTACCCGTGCCTGGATGTCCAACTCTTCGAAGAGCAGTCGGGAGACTTTATCAATGGGGAGCGGCCCTGTGTAAGTGAGGTTCCCAAAAGCGATAAGTCCCACCCCATAATCGGGGAAGAGGTAGTATTTGCTTCCATAGCCTGGCAATGCACCACCGTGGGAAATAGTTTTTATGCCCTTGCAGTTTAAGTCTATGCGAAGCCCATAACCATAGCCGCTTATACCTGGACAAGGCTCCCCGTTCCAGTCCCTGCCATCGGCATGAAGTTTTGGGATATTGGGGGTATGCATCTCCCGCAGGCTGCTTCTTTTCACCAGGCCGCTATCGGGGGTGCTGCGCGGAGGCCAGGCCGAGAGGTGGAAGCTTACATATTTACTGAAGTCCTCAATGGAGGTGATCAGTCCGCCCATCGCCCCGAAGGAGCCGTCATGTAACATGGGTTCGGTGCTCCAGCTTTCATTTTCCCAGCGGTAGCCCAGGGCCAGTTTTCCCGGTCCTGCTTCATCATAGTCCCAGTAAGTGTGTTCCATCCCAAGGGGGAGGAGGATGTTTTTACTTATATATTCCTGGTAAGGTTTTCCCGAAACCACTGAAATTACCTGTCCCAGCAAGGCATACCCCAAATTGCTGTATTCGTAGGCATGGGAGGGAGGGTTTGAAAATGAGATACCGGCTTCCACAAGGTCCGTCAGCATCTGCACCGTTTCATCCAGCTGCCTGTCGCCCCATGGATTATCCTCAGGAAATCCGGCACTCATACTGAGCAGATGCCTGATGGTGATAATGGGCGAATCGCTTGTTGGATATTGTAAACCCTCCAAAGCCGGCAGATAGTTCGCAGCCGGATCACCGAGCATGATTTTCCCTTCATCTCTTAGTTTCAGGATGGCCATGGCAGTGAAACTTTTAGTCATAGAGGCAATACGAAAGGAGGCACTCGGACTGGCAGCAATCTCCTTTTCCAGGTTGATGGTACCTGTGGCCGAGGATAATACAAGTTCATCATCCACTACGATTCCCCAGGCAAGGCCCGGAATATGCATGGATTCTGCATGTTCTCTGAAGATCTCCTCCAGTTCAGGGAGTGCTGCTTTTATTTTTTCCCTGCGGCTGTCCTCCGTAAAGCTGGGAGGCTGGTAGTTTTCCGAAACAGCAAAACTGGGAGCAGGTGAGCGCTGACAGGAGATGAGCAGCGTAAGGATGAGGACTAAAAATTCTTTTTTCATTTTATTCTCTCCAATATTCAGGTTTATGAATCGCATTTGCACATACTATTTTTCCCTTTTGGGTGAATGTTCCCTCCGGAACCAGGGACTGAAACATCCATGCTCCTGCAAATTCTTCAGGAATGGGATAAGGAGCAGGGTAACCCATCCTGGCAGCATCAGGAATAAAGCCAAAGCGGGGGTAGTAATCCATATGGCCTAATACAAAGACCAGGGCAGAGTTCATTTCTTTAAGTAAAAGCAGGCCCTCTTTAATTAAAAGTCCTCCAATCCCTTTTTTTTGATATTCAGGAATTACAGCCAGGGGAGCAAGCAGATGTAGCAGAGGCTGATCCTTTAATTCATCCAGGTATACACGGGTGAACAGAATATGCCCGATGGCCTCTTTCCCGATATATGCAAGCATAGAAAGCAAGGGCTCAGCAGTGCTGTCTTCAAGCAGATTGGATGTGAGTCGGGCTTCTGTATCCTGGCCAAATGCCCGTTCCTCAACCTTCATGATGTGTGCAAGGTCACTGCTGTCGGTCTTCCTTATATGTAGATCCTTTAAATGCACTGTATTAATTTTTGTGTTTTACGAACATTAAGCGGATGAGTTTGGGAGCCAGTCTGCGCATTGTTAAAAATTCGATGCGATCATATTTTTTTGTGCTGCGCAGAATCCTGCCACACAAGAACTCTGTGACCACCTCCACATCCTCGGCCAGGATATCAAATACCTTCCTGTTTCTTTCCTGCTCGGCAGGGTCTGCATCGGATGATGAATTAGTAAGGAAATCGGTTCTGACCATACCCGGACTCAGGATGCCTACCTGGATATTCGGCTCCTTCACCTCCCTGGATATGGCTTTGGTGAAATAATTTACAGCCCGTTTTGTAGTGCCGTAAAGGCTTAGCTTATCCATGATCCTACCGTCACTTCCAAAGCCTTCCATATTGAAAACCTTGCCATATCCCTGTTGTTTGAAAAATCTGAGTGCACTTTGCGTTCCCATCATCACAGCGCTTATATTTACCGAGACCAGGTTTTTTATTTCCAGACTGTCCAATTCATGGAAATACTTTTGAGACTGAGGTAGTCCGGCATTATTAATCCAGATGTCAATCCTGCCAAAGTGGGAGTTTGTTTGTTCGATGATCGACTGAAGGGTGGTTTCACTGGAGACATCTCCCTGAACACCGTACACATCAAATCCCTGCTGCTTGAATTCCGCTACAATTGTTCTGAGTCTCTCTTTTTCTCTTCCATTGATCACCACCCTGTGATCCTTTTTGAGGAATTCCCGGGCCAGACCGTAGCCGATTCCCCGGGTGCTTCCTGTGATGACGATTGTTTTTTTATCCATCTTAGAAATTTGCCCTTTGGTAAAGGTAAGATTCTCCCCATGTCATCAGTACAAGAGGGGTGGGATAGCCCACATCGCTGCTGCCTCCAAACCGGTCTGATCCCTTCTGCCTCTGGTAAGTTAACCAGTAAGGTTCCCGATGATCGATTGTATGGCCCATCTCATTTTCATGTCCGCTTATAATCAGCCCCGGGTTGAACCCCCTGGCCACCCTGACAATATCGGTGGTCCAGCAATTGGGCAGGAGCACATCCAGATCCTTGTATTTTCCGACTTCATCGATCCAGTGAAAGTCATCATCATTGGACTGGTCGCCCATCTGTGCAACAGACAGTCCTTCGGGGGTGGTGACCAGGTAGTTGTTATTGATAATATCCAGGCCTTGATGACCCGGGTAAACCACTACTTTTAAGTTCAGCTCCCCCCCCTTTACCGGAAGAAGCTGTTCCCTGTGGGCCACACGCTCCAAATGTTTAAGCTGTTTATGAATCGGTTTTCCTTCCCAGATATCGGGTGGGGCCACAACCGGCTTCCCCTGGTCAATGAAGGTTTGGGCCACCCACTGTTCTGCATGGTCGGCATGGTAATGGCTGATGAACAGCACATCACAGCGATCAATAAGCCGGCTCATTTCGGCATCCTCAATACAGAATGGTTCGACCTTTACAGATTTTCCCCGAACCAGGTCAAAGCCAATGATTACAGATTTTGCCTGAACAACAAAGCCATGGTTATACAATTTCCAGATGCGCAACCCTTCGCTGAGCTCACTGTGTTCAATTTCCTCAATGGCCCTGGTGATGCGGGACTTGAAGAAATCCTGGACAGGAGGTCTGTGGGGTGCATACACATCATGCAAAACAGCATCCAGAAGCAGGAGGGCAGTACGCCTGGCCGGGGGCTCAGGATAATCGGGCCGATTGTCGTACAGGACCCGGTTTACTTGAAAAAGCAGGGCTTCGGCCTGTTTGTCCAGGTACTGGTTCACTGCAGGGTTTTGAGAGGGATCGAAAAGGTCTGATTGATCTGCTTGTTGGTTCTGCCCACAAAGTGTGGCCATTACTACCAACAGCACTACAGTAATACCCAGCTTATTTTTCATTTGGAAGTAATATGGAAATGAGCATTAAAATTATTGCAATAGGACCGGCAATAAGAAGGGCAGGCATATTGCTACCCAGGGAAGTGTATCTTTCAGGATGGGTTTCAGCAATACTTACTGCACCTCCTGCAAAACTGTTGAAAATGGCCGAGTCCATTATAAAAGAGAAAATCAGCATATAGACCAGGGAACCCAGGAGTCCCCCCAGGATAAAGAAGAGTGCATCCTTTCTTCCTCTCCCAGCTGCCACAACAGAGGTGCCCGGACAATAGCCTCCAAGAGCAAATCCAATTCCCAGTATAGCCCCACCGATTATAACACCGGCGTATGTTTTTTTCACACTCAGATGTTCGGCACTAATTACATCAATTGACAAGAGTATAAAGAGGATCAGGCTACTGAAGCCTATGGCAAAAAGAATAACCTTCATCAGGTGAAAATCTTTAAGACGCAGCATACCTATAATTTTCTGAGGGTCAGAAGCCCCTGCCTGGTCCAAAGCAATCCCAAAGGATGTTCCGAGGATGATGGCGAGAAAAATTTCCATAATTACTGCTTTTTTGAATTAAACAAAATAATCGCAAGTGGGATGGCTGTGCCAAATGCCCCGGCTGCAAACAGGTACCCACTCAGGGAGGTTTGCATCATGCCGCTCATCATGTGTCCACTGGTACAGCCACCGGCCAGGCGCGCTCCAAAAAGCGCCAGAAAACCTGCCAGGAAGGCGAGAATGTAGCGCTTTCCCGCAGAAGGACCAAATCTGTTCATCCAGATTTTGGGGTAGATTTTCTCCACCGGGGAGACTTTGTTTTTTGAAATTTTACCGGATATAAAAGCACCCAATACCATGCTGATTACGAAAATGAATCCATAATTAAGAGGATTTGCCACCAGGGATGCGTATTTACCTCCACTCTTATTCAGATAGGCATTGGAACTTGAGTAGCCATCACCGGTTTCGTTCTGGGTGACCAGCTCCGGGGAAAATAATTTCCATACCAGGCCATCCGCAATTACAAACTGGGTCGAAACACCGATGGGCTTTATCAGCCATACTGCCGCAAGGAAAACAATGCCCAAAAGGAGCCCGCCCCTGAGCCATGCTGGTATCTTCTTCATATTCCTAATTATTAATATTGCTATTTACATGCTATTTACCCGTATCCAGATCCACAAGAATGGGCAAATGATCCGAAAGCATAAGGGTGGTGTTGTTGACAATGATTTTAGCGGCAATGACCTGCTTTACCAGGTTTGGGGATGCAAAAAAATAATCCAGCCTTCTTTGATCTCCATGTTCACCTTCTTTTTCAACCCTTGTTGGAAAAGTACCGGGAAAGCTGAAGAAGGATGGTCGTTGGCCTGCCTCAAGGTCGCTTAACCCGGAATCCATTACATCCTGGATCACCGAATAATCCAGATTTCCACCCTTCAGGTTCTTTTCGCCGTACAATGAGTCACGCTCACCGAAAAAGGGCGCCAGCCTGCCATGATTGTAATATACAGAATCGAGCGGGGAGAGGGTGTTAAAGTCGCCGGCCAGCATCACCTTCGAATCAGCCGGAAGGCTTGACACATTTTCAAGGACCTGCCTGATTTCGGTCTTTCTTGTTTGCCAGTTTGAAGGGTGTAAATGAATCACATAAATATAAATGCCTTCGATCTTTACGCGTAATAATCCATGGTGGAAGCCTTCTGTGATTTTGTGGATGTCTTCTATGGGATAGCGAGATGTAATACCGGTTGGAAATCCTTCCTCTTTCAGCAGTACACTGTAGGGGTGACCATAACTTTTCGCATCTTCAGCCAGCTTCTCCGGAGTATATTCATTCAGTTCCTGCAGGGATACAATATCAGGCTCCTGGGCCTTCATCCATTCAATCCAGTCCCTTTTCCTTTCGGGTGTGATCGTAAAACCATACCATACATTGTGACTAATGATTCTTAAATTCCGGGATGTCTGATCCTGCCCTTTTTTCTCATATGCGTGCAGGTTTTTCCAGAATTTCGCAAAGGCCTCATTGGGAAGCCAAACACTTAGAGAATCCGTGTCAGCCTTATCCTTCATAGCTCTGATGGTTTTCCTTTCCCAGTTACCCAGATAATATTCATTTCCGGATACATCAAGCAATTCCCCCGATGGACTTAGCCGCAGGGGCAGTAGGCTCTCAAAATACTTAAGGGCAATTAAGCGGGAAGTCAAAAACTCATGATGGGTTTCTTTTTCGGAGACCAGGACCCAGTGTGCACCAAGTTTTCTGTTCACCGAAAAAATGCCTTTTATAAGATCATTCCGGTAATAAAGGTCATTTTCACCCATGAAAAATATGGCAGGAATACTCCGGCATTCTTCCGGCGCAATGGCACTATGGTAATATCCACCCTTGTTGACCACAAAGGACAGCACCTTATCCGGTTTCCAGCAGGCGAATTCATAATTGAATTGTCCACCGGCAGATTCTCCATATAGGATCAGGGGAATGTTTTTAATGTCGGGAACCCCGCTTTTACGTCCGACCTTCTGAATGGCATCGAGCAGCGCTGCGCCACTTCCTTTAGAAGCTTCCCGGTAAAAGATCTTTGGGTTTTTATAATCCTTGAAATAGCAGGCAACAAGGGCAAGATCATTGTCACGGGCAAAAGCCTGCCAGCTGCTGTCTCCTGCAGCACTGCGTCCATCCCCATTATATCCGGGTACTACAACAAGCAGTGCCTTTAACTTTTCTGTTGTTTCCGGTATCCAGAATCTGAAGCTGGCAATCTCATAATTCGGACCGGGCGATGCATCCTGCTCGAAGGTCTGGGCTATACTACTGGTGACACAAAATGGTATCAGAAGAATTAGAATACTGAGTTTTTTCATGTTGAAGTTATTATTCTACCCATTTCACTTTTCTTGTAGAATCCTTATTAACAATAAATATAGCAATTGCTTTGCTTTCTTTAAACCCAGTTAGGCTTGCCATTTATTCATAATCTGGTCTTTCCTGCAAGAAAAGATTTCTGCCTTTTTCATTTCTCGATTAAGCATAGCTGTTTTAATTTCGGGCACAAAAAAAAGCCTATCAATTTGATAGGCTTTTACAAAAAAATACGTTGTAAGTATTCGATTATACTAGTCTGACATTTTTTGCGTTCAATCCTTTAGGACCTTCTTCTACATCGTAGCTTACTTTGTCCCCTTCATTGATTTCATCAATAAGTCCATTAACATGTACAAATACATCTTTGCCATCATCTTCTGGTGTGATGAATCCAAATCCTTTAGAATTATT
>CAZRPW010000042.1:23798-33833 GCA_964601975.1 uncultured Bacteroides sp. | reverse complement strand
TCTGTAAAGTCTGTAAAGTCTGTAAAGTCTGTAAAGTCCGTAAAGTCTGTAAAGTGGTTAGAGGATTTCGCGTTTGATCATGGTCCACTGGCCGGTTTCGGGATCCCATTTGCAGTTGGCAAAGGCCTCCCAGTTGGCATCCATTTTAGGATGATCGGTACGGAAGTAGTAGCCCGGCCAGCGGGTCTCTTCCCTAAAGAGAACGGTGCGGATATGCGATTCGGCCTGCCACATCCTGTGGACATTCTCCCAGCACCTCATTAACTCATTTAAATCGGAAGCTGCGAGTTTTTCCGAATCCTCCTTCATATACTCCAGGTATTCGAGACCCTTCGTCAGCAAGGCCTCCGATGTTTTAAAACCAACGGATGCCCCTCCGGCATACTCGTCCATGATCTTCTGTAAACGAAACATGAACATCTTTGGTTTAATGAAATTGGGATTCACATCCTCATCATTGGCATAGGCATGGTGCTCTTCAAAGGTCTTCAGTGGCTGAAGTACCTTCTCCTTTAGTTCCCGGATCTGCTCATCACTGATTGCCAGGTTTTCGGGATTGTCGACACAAAATGCAATGGCTGCCTTGCCTGCAATTCTCCCCTCGGTAAAGGAGCCTGAAGAAAATTTATGGGACGAAGCACCCGATGCATCGCCGGCAGCGAAAAGTCCCTTCACGGTGGTCATATTGTCGTAACCCCAGTGATGCTCACCGGGGGCCAGGTCCAAAGGCCCGCTGATCCATGCCCCGGAAGCTCCCGAGTGGGAACTGATGAAGTAGGGTTCACAGGCGGATATCTCCGAGGGGGTTTCTTCGGGCATGATGTTATGGGAAGCCCAGTTAAGTGCCTGGCTCACGGTCATGTCGAGAAAATCTTCCCAGGCCTCAGATTCCAGTTCCTTCATTTTCCTTTTGGCGTCCTTCTCATCCGGAATCTCAGCCACAAGTTTCTGTATGGCTTTATCGGTATGCATGTAAATGGGACCGTTCCCTTCTTCAAGTTCCTGGAGCATCAGGTAGTTTCGCAGGTTAGCCGGGGTGGGCTTGGCCGTTCCGTAGGGGGCCCAGTTTTCAAGTTCTGCTGCACGGGTCTCCATGTAATCCTCCCCTTTGGCATTGGTGGCTTTCGATTTAAAAAGAAGAAACCACGCCCCGACGGGACCGTATGAATCCTTGAAACGTACAGGTACAAAACGGACCTCCTGGCAGGTCATCTCGGCTCCCGCCTTCAGGGTAAAATAGGTACTGGCCCCACTGTTAAACGGCGGATACCATGATCGTCCCAGTCCTTCGCCTACTGAGCGTGGTCTGAAAACATGGACCGCTCCGCCCATCACATCCAGGACAGATTTGGCCTTGAATACATAAAACTTGTTCTCTCGAACACTGAAGCCTACAGCACCAACACAGCGCTCTCCCATCATGACTGGCTCGGTAATGAAGATTCGTTCGTAGTAGCTGCCGTTCTCTCCCAGTTCTTTAAGGGCTGTCTTGGCTGCTTCAGATACAATATTTTTATAGGATTCTCCATGAATCATAATCTGCCAGCGACCCTCGTTCACATAGTTCCCATCGTCGTCCTTCCAAATGGGAAGGCCCCACTTTTCAAAAAGATGTACCGAGGAATCGACGTGGCGGGCAATATTGGCCACCAGGTCTTTTCGGGCAATTCCCATCAGGTCGTTCTTCACATAGCTTACATAATCTTCCACTGTATTATTCCCCTTGCTTAAACCCAGGTAGAGGTTAATGGCAGACAATCCCATCGCTACCGCTCCGCTACGTTCCATGGAAGCCTTATCCACAACTGTAACACGCTGATTATGCTTTTTTGCCCAATAGGAAGCTTCATAGGCTGCCCCGCAGGCTGCCATGCCGCCTCCAAGAATCAGAAGGTCAGTTTCAATGATGACCGTTTCAAAACTATCAATATTCATTACAATATTTTTAAGATTAAAGGGAATCGGGCTCGGTTCTGAGCACGGATGATTTCAGGTCGTCCGACCCGGTTGAAAACCCGGCATCGGGTTCAATCGTTCCTTCAGGTATGGTTCGGATGGGAAACTTAAAACGTTTCACTTTCTTGTTGCGAAACTTTACTGCCCACATAATGGAGTCAGAGCTTCTCAGCGGCTGGACCACTCCTCCAAGGGGCATAAAATCGGCATATCCCCGGATCTCAATGGCCTGGGTGGGACAGATTTTTACACAGCTGTAGCACTCCCAGCACATATCCACGGCCCTGTTATAGGCTTTATTTTTCTCCTTGTCCAGAACCATCAGGTCGTTTGGACAAATATACTGGCATGCAGTCTTATCCTGCGCTTTACAGCCATCGCACTTCTCAGTAATTACAAAACTTGGCATATTGCTTTAGATTGTGATTGACAAACATACTTAAATATACATTTAGAATGTTTTTAAAATCGGGAATGTGCTGGGAGAATCAGTCGTCAGAAAAGTGCTTAAGCATTTCCCGATAAGAGGAAAAGACCCTTGCACGGGATACAAAGCCCAGATACCTGCCATTTTCAAGCACAGGCAGGTTATAACGACCGCTCTCGGAGAACTGCCTTGCTACCATCTCCATCGGATCACTTGTCTGGATGGTCCATTCAGGAGTAATCATCAGGTCACTCACCTTGGTGGTATCATACATTTCCTGGTGGAACATGATGTGCCGGATATCATCCAGCTTCACAATTCCTTCAAGCATTTTCTTTTCATTCAACACCGGGTATATATTGCGATGGGATTTGGTGATCACCTTGACCAGGTCCCTCAGTGTACTGTCAGATTTGACCGGGATGAAATCGGTCTCAATCAATTCCGAAACCTTCATCATAAGCAGAATATTTCGGTCCTTATGGTGGGTCATCAACTCCCCGCGCTTGGCCAGCTGAACCGTGTAGACGGAATTTTTAACGAAATAGCGGGTCGTTCCATAGGCGATTGTAGATGCCAGCATTAAGGGAAAAAACAGTTCATAACCGCCCGTGATTTCTGCGATCAGGAAAATAGCTGTCAACGGTGCATGCACCACCCCTGCAATCATACCTGCCATTCC
Organism: uncultured Bacteroides sp.; assembly: GCA_964601975.1. Taxonomy (GTDB): domain Bacteria; phylum Bacteroidota; class Bacteroidia; order Bacteroidales. The sequence continues at coordinate 30,768 of CAZRPW010000042.1, read as the reverse complement.
AACCAGTGCCATATTACTCACCGATACATCTACACCCAGCTGGTTCAAAATAAGTCCGAATAGCAAGCCAGTGTTTGCCCCAATAAACAAGGTAGGGGCAAAGATTCCGCCAATTCCCCCCGCTGAAAATGTAAGTGTGGTGGCAACCACCTTCAAGCCGATAATCAGGGTCATAAAAACTACTACAAGGGCAAAACTCTGGTTCCAACCTTCAAAGAAAGTATTGTCAAAAAGGTGAAAGAATTCACCCCGGAGCTCCTGGTTCACCACTTCATATCCTTCCCCATAAAGGGGCGGAAAAAAGAAGATAATCACCCCCAGCAGTCCACCCGCTACCAGTATTCTTTTCCAGGGGCTATCAAACCTATCAAAGATTTTACTTATGTGAATATAGGCCTTGGTGAAGTAAACGGATAAAAGCCCTGCAATAATTCCCAGGATTAGGTACCAGTGAATTTCTCCCATTCTGAAGGGATCGGTCAGCTGAAAGGAATAGAGCACATTCTGCCCCAGGAAAAGATAGGAGGTCATGGCCGCAGTGGCAGAAGCAATCAGCAAAGGAATGACTGCCCACATGGTAAGATCAAGCATGATGACCTCCAGGGCAAAAACAATTCCGGCAATGGGAGCCTTGAAGATGGCAGAGAGTGCCCCGGCACAGGCACAGGATATCAGAAGGGCGGTCTCCTTATAATTCAGCTTCAACACCCGTCCAAGGTTTGACCCAAAAGCCCCGCCTGTGGCCACCGTGGGACCCTCCAATCCGACCGATCCACCAAAACCAACAGTCAGCGCACTGGTAATAATACTCGAATACAGGTTGTGAGACCTTATGATCCCGTTATTCTTGGAAATGGCAAAGAGAATACTGGGTATACCGTGCCCCACCGGCCGCTTATTAATATACTTTATATAAATGACAGTCAGGGCAATCCCCACCACCGGCAGGATGAAAATGTAGTACCTTGTATAATCATCATGGAAACCATTTTCAAGCGCTTCACGTATAAAATGCACCAGGTTCTTGATAATCACCGCTGCCAGTCCTACCCCCAGCCCTACAATTACAGCCAGGATATACAGGAAGCTGTGACCCTTCAAGTATTTGATTTTAAAATTATTAAGCCTTGTTATAAAATCCTTTTCCGGCATAGCATGACAAAAATAGCATTTTCGCTGCAGTTCAAAAGCGATTGAGGGAAATAGAATGTTTTATATTTGCCTGATACAAGTTTATAATATGTACAACAAGGCAGCGTTATTCAAACAATGAACGCGATTGATATAGGCAATAGAGCGCTACGTAATCTGGTCCTGCTGATAAGCGGTCTGCTTTTACTATCCGCTCAAATCAAAGCACAGGGTGACCGACCTGATATCCCTGATATGATTCGTGTCACGGTTGTTCATGAAAACGATGGGGTATTGATTGAATGGGAAGCAAGTACCGATACAACCGTTGACCTCTACCAGATGTACAGGATGAATGAGGGAACAGGCACTCCGATATTTACCTTCTCGTCTAAAACCCTGCACTTCCTGCACGAAACCAGCGGCCTGGAGAACCTGGCCTACACCGTAACAGCCATTGATACGCTGGACGGAAGCGGAAGCCGTGAAAGCCTCCTGGGGGATAATGAGCATCGCGCAGTGGAACTAGACCTTGAGTTTGAACCATGCGAGCCTGCAAACATCATCAACTGGTCGGGCTATGTGGGATGGGAAGGCAAAACATCGGGATACAGAATATATGGAGGATTAAAGGGTGAGGAGATGCAGATGCTTAAATTTGTACATCCAAATACACGTAGCTTCAAGCACCAGGGAGTAGCTTACGGCAGTACCTACAATTACTATATTGAAACGGTACACACCTCTGGAATTACCTCCCACTCTCCTATTGAAGAAATTCAGACCGTTTTTCCTGAAGGTCCGGCTTTGCTCCGGATGGATGAGGTGTCAGTTTTGGACAAGACCAGCATTCAGCTTCGCTTTACAGCTGATGTAGAAGGCCCGGTGAATAATTTCAGGATCATGAGAAGGAGCAACACGGACTCCCCTTACGCTGAAGTACATACCATCTGGAATTCAACAGAGGCTGAAATGACATTCAAGGATGCGGTTCCTACAAGGACGAATAGTTATCAGTACCTGGTGCAATCCATCTATCAGCCCGATGGCTGCTCGAAGCCCATCACGATCTCCGAATCCAATCCCGGAAGCAGTATTTTTCTCCAAAGCTCGCTTGAAGCCCAGCATGTAATACTCTCATGGAATCCCTATGAAACCTATACCACAGGACTTTCCGGCTACAGAATCCAACGAAAAAATGGTTCCGGTGAATTCATTGAGGTGGCTTCAACTGGTCCGGAAAGCACCGGCTGGCAGGAAACCATTGGATCGCTTGTTAACGGGTACCAGACAGGTGAAATTTATTACAGGATAATTGCTGAAGGGAACCAGGTGGAGGGCAGTGACCCGGGAGTCTCATACTCAAATGTTGTAAGTGTGGCGATGGAAACAAGCATACAGGTGCCCAATGCATTTACACCGGGAAAAAGCACCAACTACCTTTTCAAACCACTGATTGACTTTGCCCCTGAAAAATTTGTAATGATTATATATGACCGGGGAGGAAGAAAGCTGTTCGAAACCACCCATGCGGATGAAGGATGGGACGGAAGCTATGGTGGTGGCGGATATGCCATGGAAGGAGTCTATGTTTATTTCATTCAATACACTGATTATACCGGGCTTTCAAAAACCTTATCGGGCAATGTTTCAGTTATATATCCCCGGGAGTATTAAAAAACCGCCCGCGTATCAATAGACTTTCCCAGGAATCACTATTTTTGCGAATATGGGGGAAATTGTTACGACCGAAGAACAAACAATCAATGCACTTCTGGAGCAACTGATTAAGAATTGTTCCTATTGCAAATCCACGAAGGATGAAAAGCTGATAAGGAAGGCTTTTAAAATGGCCAATGAGGCCCACAAAGGAACGCGCCGGAAATCAGGTGATCCTTATATTATTCACCCCCTTGAAGTAGCAATCATTGTCAGTGAGGAGATCGGTCTGGGCGTAACCAGTACGGTTTGTGCAATCCTCCATGATGTGGTTGAGGATACCGAACTTACGATTGAGGATATTGAGAATGCTTTCGGGAAAAAAATTGCCTCCATCATTGATGGACTCACAAAAATCTCCGGAGTTTTCGATAAGGAATCCAATTCGCTCCAGGCGGAAAATTTCAGGAAAATGCTGCTCACCCTCTCGGACGATGTGAGGGTTATTTTTGTAAAACTGGCTGACAGGCTACATAATATGCGGACCCTGGACTCCATGCCGCGTCATAAGCAGATAAAGATTGCAGGGGAAACCATTTATCTTTATGCACCCCTGGCTCATAGAATGGGACTTTACAGGTTGAAGACCGAACTGGAAGACCTGAGTCTGAAATACCGCTATCCCGAAGTTTATAATGAAATCGAGGAAAAGATCAAGCTGACGGAGGACAGAAGGCTGCACCTGATCAACCACTTCTCGCTTCCCATTATTGATGCCCTGACGAACAACAATTTTACCTTCCATATATCGGGTAGACCCAAATCGATTTATTCCATCTGGCAAAAGATGCATCAAAAGAATGTAACTTTTGAAGAAATTTACGATCTCTTTGCCATTCGGATTGTTTTCGAACCCATACCGAACGTACCGGAAAAAACCCAGTGCTGGAATATCTACTCCATTATTACGGATATCTATCCCCCTAAACCGGAACGAATCAGGGACTGGGTATCCACCCCCAAAGCCAATGGCTATGAAGCTCTTCACACCACTGTTATGGGGCCAAACGGTAAATGGATGGAGGTCCAGATCCGATCGACCCGAATGAATGAGATTGCAGAGAGGGGCTTTGCAGCGCACTGGAAATACAAGGACAAAACTGCTCCTGAATCGGAACTGGACAAATGGATAAAAAGGATCAGGGAAACGCTGGAATCACCATCCGACAATGCCATGGAATTCCTGGATGACTTTAAACTGAACCTCTTCTCATCAGAGATCATGGTCTTCACTCCCAAAGGTCATATTATCACCCTTCCCAAGGATGCTACAGCCCTTGATTTCGCCTATGAAATTCATACAGAGATAGGGAACAAGGCCATTGGCGCCAAAGTAAACCACAGGCTGGTTCCCCTTAGCCATAATCTGAGTAGCGGCGACCAGGTTGAGATTCTTTCCTCTGATGTACAGAAACCAACCCTGGAGTGGTACCAGTTCGTTACCACTGTAAAGGCAAAATCGGCCATAAAGAATGCGCTTAAGGCCGAAACCAAGAACCGTACTGAGGTGGGTAAGCAAATCCTTATAGATAAGCTTAAGGATATGAACCTTACTCCAAGTTCAAGGATTCTGAAAAAACTGGTTCCGGCCTATAACTCCACCCATAAAGATGAGCTTTATTCCAAAATCGGAACAGGGATCATTAACCTAAGCGACCTGAAGGATGTTCTGAGCAAAAATACGAAGAGCAAATGGGTCAGGGTATGGGATCTATCAGTGGGACGCTCGCAGAAGAAAGTCGGTAGCAAGGAGGAATATGATTCAAAGGGGACCTTGCTTCTGAATGAAACCATGGAGGGTGAAGAGGGAGGATACAAACTGGCTAAATGCTGCAACCCCATCCCCGGTGACGAGGTGGTAGCAGTCAGACAGGAAGATGAATCCATCCTGGTTCACCGGACAGACTGCAATACGGCAGTGAAAATCATGTCAAGCCAGGGTAATAAACTTGTGGCTGCAAAATGGACCCAGCACAAGGTCCTCTCCTACCTTGCCAGAATTCAATTGGATGGATGGGATCGATTTGGTGTGTATAATGCCATCACCAATACCATCACAAAAGAGCTGAATATTAGCATGCGCACCATCAACCTTCATGGGCATGACGGGATTTTCAATGGAACCATCGACCTCTATGTTCACAATACCAGTGACCTGAACAATCTGATTCTGAACCTCATGAAGATAAAGGGAGTGGATTCCGTACACAGGGTCGAAGCTCGTTAGTTATTTTAAAACCTTATCCGTTCTAAATAAAAATTATTGTTAACTTAGCCGTGTAATTTTTACTTAGACTAATTATGGTCCAAGACGAAACGAAAGATACTGTAAAACAAATATTTACAGAATACCTTGAAAAAAAAGGACACCGCAAAACACCCGAACGTTATGCCATTCTGGATGAGATTTACTCAAGGGATGGACACTTCGATATAGAGTCCCTCTATATCTTTATGAAGAACAAGAATTACAGGGTTAGCCGCGCCACACTTTATAATACAATTGAACTTTTACTCGACTGCAGTCTGGTCGTCAAGCACCAGTTTGGAAAAAATATAGCTCAGTTTGAGAAAGCATATCATTGCATGCAGCACGATCACCTGATCGATATGGATTCTGGCAATGTTATTGAGTTTTGTGATCCCAGGATTGAGGAGATCATAAAAACTGCCTGCGAATTAAATAATTTTACTCCCAGTCATCACTCCTTATACATTTACGGACGAAGCAAGAGTGACAGTGACAGAGATAAATAAACTCACAACCGTAATAACCATAGCAAATGAAAGTTGACGTTCTTTTAGGTCTCCAGTGGGGAGATGAAGGAAAAGGAAAAGTAGTGGATGTTTTGACTCCCAGGTATGATATGATCGCCCGCTTTCAGGGCGGACCCAACGCAGGCCACACCCTTGAATTCAATAATCATAAACATATCCTTCACAACATTCCTTCTGGCATTTTCAGGGAAGATAAATTGAATATTATCACCAACGGCGTAGTACTGGATCCCATCGTTTTTAAGAGAGAAATTGAATCCCTGGAAGCCCTGGGTATCGATCTCACTAAAAACCTGTGGATATCCAAAAAAGCGCATCTGATCATACCCACACACCGGATCCTGGATGCAGCATCTGAAGCAGCCAAAGGAAAATCGAAGATTGGGTCCACCTTAAAGGGTATAGGGCCCACTTATATGGATAAGACCGGGCGGAACGGACTCAGGGTGGGTGACCTGGACCTGGATTTTGAAACGAAATATGAAGCACTGAAAGCAAAGCACAAACAGCTGCTGACCATTTACGATTACGAATACGACCTTGCGGAAGAAAAACTATTCTATGAAGGCATTGAGGTAATCAGAAAATTCACAAGGGTTGACGCTGAATATGTAGTGAACCAATTCCTCGAAGACGAAAAGAGTATCCTGGCTGAAGGAGCCCAGGGAACTTTGCTTGATATTGACTTTGGCTCTTATCCTTATGTAACCTCATCCAATACCATCTGTGCCGGAGCCTGTACAGGAATGGGTGTTGCCCCTTCCGCCATTGGTGAGGTATTCGGAATTTTCAAAGCTTACTGCACACGAGTGGGAAGTGGTCCCTTTCCTTCTGAACTACTCAACGAAGAGGGCGATCTTTTACGCGAACTTGGAAAAGAATTTGGTTCCACAACAGGCAGGCCCCGGAGATGCGGCTGGCTCGACCTGGTTGCACTTAAGTACAGCCTTATGCTGAATGGGGTCACACAGTTGATCATGACAAAAACAGATGTGCTCGATACCTTCGATACCATCAAAGTAGCCACAGCATACTCCATAAACGGTGAAATTACCGATCACGTACCTTATTGCATGGAAGGGAAAGTAACACCCATCTACACAGAAATGCCAGGATGGAATACAGATCTTACCGAAGTACGCAGCAAGGATTATTTTCCTCAAGAGCTCAAGGACTATATTTCCTTTCTTGAAAAAGAGTTGAAGGTGCCCATCAAATACGTCTCAGTCGGTCCCGACCGTGAACAGATCATAGAAATGTGAAAAAGTAAATAGTAAATAGTAAATAGTAAGTGGGTAAGTGGGTAAGTATCCTTTATGCTTGCTTTGCTGCATTGTCATAT
>CAZRPW010000042.1:0-23698 GCA_964601975.1 uncultured Bacteroides sp. | reverse complement strand
GTAAGTGGGTAAGTGGGTAAGTATCCTTTATGCTTGCTTTGCTGCATTGTCATATTTTATTATCTTTCCTCGTTTTATCATTTGCAATTAACCATTGGCTATTTGCTTTTTACTAATTGCTATTAACCATTTGCTATTAACCATTTGCTATTAACTATTAACTATTAACTATTAACTATTAACTAATTTCAAATTGCTTTTTACTAATTGCTATTAACCATTAACTAATTACTAATTACTATTTACTATTTGCTATTAACCATTTGCTATTAACCATTAACTAATTACTATTTACTAATTACTAATCACCTATCATGAAATCATTGGTTCAGTTCTTTGAGGAGAATGTAGATAAGTTCACAAACAACCCCTACATGTGGGAGAAGAAGGATGGTGAATTCCGCCCTACTACCTACGGTGAAATGAGGGAGCAGGTATATCAATTTGCAGCCGGGCTTTTGAAACTGGGAATCAAGAAGGGAGACCGGGTTACATTGCTGGCCGAAGGCCGCACTGCATGGGTTGTGGCCGAGATGAGCCTGTTTTACCTGAGTGCCATAGATGTCCCCATTTCCATTCAAATGAACGAACCCGCCGACCTGACTTTTCGAATTAAGCACTCAGAGTCCAGGATGATCATTACTTCAGGAAGTCAGCTAAAGAAAATTCTGGCGATAAAAAAAGATCTTCCCGATCTTGAAAAGGTCATTATAATGGACCCCCAGGAGAAGTATGAAAAAGATGAAATCTTCATGGGAGACCTCATGGAAGATGGTAAAAAGATACTCGAAAAGGATGCTGAAGCCTTTAAAAAGAGGTATGAATCGGTGAGTCCGCACGATGTGGCAAATATCTGTTACACCTCGGGAACCACAGCCGACCCAAAGGGGATCATGCTGAGCCAGAGGAATTACACTGCCAATACAGAACAGGCCCTTTCGCTCCTGGTTGTTCCCGAACGTTTCAAGATGTTCCTCTTCCTCCCGTGGGACCACAGCTTTGCACATACCGCCGGTCTTTTCACAATCATGGCCTGTGGAGCCAGTATTGCTTGCCTGGAGCTGGGGAAGAATGCCATTGAAACCACCAAAAACATTAGCAAAAACATCAAAGAGCTCAAGCCCGATATGATGTTTAGTGTTCCTACAATCTCAAAGAATTTCAGGAACAACATTGAGAGTGGTGTCAGGGCAAAAGGAAATTTTACATGGAAATTATTCCAGGCCGGACTGAAGGTAGCTTATCGGTATAACGGCATCGCCTGGGATAAGGGGAAAGGGATGAAAGCGCTGCTAAAGCCGGTTTATATGCTGTTTGACAAGGTGATTTTCAGCAAGGTAAGGGACGGACTGGGTGGCAATATGGAGTACTTTATTGGCGGAGGCGCACTCCTGGATATCGAACTCCAGCGTTTTTTCTATGCCATCGGGATACCCATATTTCAGGGCTATGGTCTCACCGAAGCAAGTCCCATTATCAGTGCCAACGGAGCGAATGCCTACAAAATGGGATCCTCGGGCCTGATACCCGATAACCTGGAGGTCAAGATCTGTGATGATGAAGGGGTCGAATTACCCCAGGGAGAAAAAGGCGAAATTGTGATCCGAGGCGAAAATGTAATGAAAGGTTACTGGAGAAACGAAGAGGCCACTGCCGACAGCATCAAGGATGGCTGGCTGTTTACGGGCGATATGGGCTATATTGACCCGGACAACTTCCTATACGTCCTGGGTCGCTATAAAAGTTTACTGATAGCCGATGATGGCGAAAAATACAGCCCTGAAGGAATCGAGGAGTCGTTTACAGACCAGTCGGAATACATCTCGCAGGCCCTGCTCCACAACAATCAGAACCCCTATACGGTGGCGCTGGTCTATCCTGACCCTGCTGCTATGAAACGCTTACTGAAGGAAAAGGGCTTAAGTGCTGATTCGGACGAAGGCATTAAGGCTTGCATCAGCACCTTAGACGAAGAGGTAAGGGAGTACAGGAAAAACGGGAAATACGGGGAAATGTTCCCGCAGAGATGGATCCCGGCCAACATCGGTATTTTATCAGAACCCTTCTCCCTGGAAAACAAACTCATGAACACCACGTATAAGGTAGTCAGGCCGAAAGTAGAAGAGCACTACAAAGCGCTTTTTGAATTCCTCTATACGCCGGAATCAAAGAAAGCCCATAATGCCCGTAATATTGAGGCAATGAAGCAACTACTTTCTTAAGAGGATTTCTATAATGGACAAATTCCCCACAAGGTGCGTGCATGCAGGTACCATTAAGGACGATGTTAAAAAGGGTATCAACTCCCCTATTTACACATCTACCTCCTATGAATATATCGACCAAAGTGATACAGTTTATCCTCGCTACCTGAATACCCCCAACGAAAAGGCAGTGGCTGAAAAGATTGCTTCTCTTGAAAACACAGAGCGTGCATTGGTTTTTTCCTCGGGTATGGCAGCCATCAGCACCGTACTATTCACCTTCCTGGGCAATGGCGATCATGTGGTATTCCAAAAGGGTCTGTATGGCGGCACCTCCCATTTCATGGAACGGGAATTTGAACGATTTGGTATTGAATACAGTGTGGCAGCCAGCCAGTTGGCCGTGGACCTTAAAAAGGAAATCCGGGAAAATACCCGTATAATTTATATTGAAAGCCCTTCAAATCCACTGCTGAATATCACAGACATTGAGGCCGTTGCGCTTATGGCACAGAAGGAGGGAATTCTTTCGGTGATTGACAACACCTTTGCTTCGCCGGTAAACCAGCAACCTGCCAATATGGGCATCGATGTGGTGGTTCACAGCGCTACCAAATACCTTTCGGGACATTCCGACATTCTTGCAGGTGCTGTTGCCTCCAGTCAGGCGCTGATGGATCAGATCTACCAGACCGGACTGAACCTGGGTGGAAGTCTCAATGCCAACACCCTGTACCTTCTTGAAAGAAGCATAAAAACCCTGCATGTAAGGGTGGAACGAAGCAATGACAATGCCATGGAGCTTGCCCACTTTCTGGACACACACCCCCGGGTGGGCCAGGTGAACTATCCAGGATTGGCAGCACACCCTGATCACGAGCTGGCGACAAGACAAATGAAGGGTTTCGGGGGTATGCTTTCCTTCGAGGTTGAGGGCCAGGACGGGATTAGCTTTCAGAAGAGACTCAGGCTTATCAAACCCTCTATGAGCCTGGGTGGACTGGAGAGTATCTGTTGTTCACCTGCTTTTACCTCCCACAGGCATCTTGGTCCCGAAGGCAGAAAGGCTGAAGGAATTAGTGAGGAACTGATCCGACTTTCCGTGGGCATCGAGGATGTGGAAGATCTGAAGAAAGACCTGGAACAGGCCCTCGCATCACCGGAGCTTTAAAAGATCACTGCTACTCCCTTTTGCTGAAGCTTCTCCAACTGCCAGCCAGGAACCCGGTTCCCTATCACATTCAGATAATTCAGATGGTTCAGGTCAAAAAGGGGTGAAAGGTCATCCACATCATTAAAGGAAATATCGAGCACCTGCAGCACCACTAAGTTACTCAGAGAATCAATCTCCCCGATGTGATTATTGGACAGGTAGAGACGCTCGACCTGTCGCAAATAACCCAGTTCGCTAAGATCTGTCAGATTGTTATTTGTGAGATCCACAGCCTTGGCATAATGGCAGGCTTCGATCCCATCCAGGGACTCCAGGTCATAATCGGCCATTTCAATCTCTTCCAGGTCCTCCAGCATATAAAGTGGAAAATCGACATTCAGATTTCCATATACCCTTCGCTTCAAAGCGTTCAGAAAACTCCGGCTCATGTAATCCGGCTCTTCTTCCATAGCGGACTCCTCCTCCTGGTCCATAAAGTATGAATAGCCATCATCCTGACCATCCCACCCAAACTCCTCGGCCAGGTCTTCGTCGCTCATAATTGAGCTTACAGAAACATGCTCGGGTTCGAGGTTCTGTACATGCAATATGTGAGACATTGTAAAGAGCATCTCAAAATCACCCCTTGCAAAAGCTCCATCCAGTTCTCCCAAAGCCTGTCGAAGACGATCGGGGTGGTAGATCATTATAAGGCGCGAGAAAACCTTGTTGATCTTCTCCTCCTCACAGGGTGTATATTCATTCACAACCTTCTGGATAGCCCTTAAAGCATCGTATTGATGTTCGCGGAACATGTTGATGATCCGGCTTGAGATCAGATGCAGGTTCTCGGGAGTATAGGCCTCTTTCAGATTGTCGTATAAATCTCTTATTTCCACGCCACGAATTTAAGAGATTTTGCTCCCCCTCAGGCCACTTTGAATTTCTTTTTATCCTTTCGGCAAAGCAGCTGCACAGCAGTCTTCCCGGACTGGGCCGAAGGCGGGAGCCCCCCCCCTGGATAAAGCCACTGACCACTCAGGTAGAAATTCCCAAGCCCCCTGATGGTCTGTTTCAGAGACTTTCCTATGTTGTTCATGGAGGGCAGAAAACCCTCATAGGCACCCTTCCATACCCCTGTAAACCTCATATCTGTCATAGGAGTTGAAACGTCAACTGTCTCAATATGGGTTTTCACCCCCGGGTATATGGCCTCCAGTTTAGAAATGGCATCTTCCCTGATCCTTTCCTTCTCACCGAGGTATTCCTCCCTTTCCATCCCTTCCCATATTTCGATCGGACTGTCGAAAGTGAGCTTCATCACACATTTTCCTTCAGGACTGATAAGCCGGTCGTGGTTGTAATTCATAATACCATACCCCGATTTCAATTCAGTACTACCGATCCGATCTCCACTCCTTACAAAAATTGTGGTATGATCGCGACACTCAATGGGATGATCGATTCCAAAGGAAACCTGGACAATGGGATTGAAGGTGGGCCAGCTTGAAAAAGCCTTTTCAATTTCAGGGTTCGTGAATTTCCCGTCGAGCATGTGCTTAATCGTGGCATGAAGATCGGCTGCCCCAATTATATTATCCGCAAATTTCTCTGTACCATTGGTGAGCCGGACCCCAATTGCTCTGTTTTCCTTTATAAGTATTTTTTCTACCTGAGCTCCGCCTGTAAATTTTCCACCCAGTGATGTGTATCGGTCCATCATCCGCATGATCAGCGGCAGGGAGCCGCCTTCGGGATAGCCCGCATTATTCTGCGCAAACCACGCAAGGGTAAGCAGGAAGGCTGCTGCAGAAAAATTCTCCATGGTAGCAGCAAAGCATTCAAACTTCCTTTTCAAAACAGCATCTTCAAAACCAAGTTGTTCAAAGTACTCCCTGACACTCTCCCTGCCATGTTTACCGAAAACCTTCACAACAGGAAGGTTTGATGTAAAAAAACGCAGATTATCCATGATACTTCCCGGTCCGAAGGCCTTTTCAGTCATTTTTAATGTAGCCACACTTCGCAAATCGCCACATAATTTTTTTACCGGGATCTCATCCTCGGGGGATTCCTGAAGAAGGTAGTGCTCCCATTGGTCGATATCCGTATAAATATGCAGGTCTCCCTCCCCGGTATTAAGGGTTCCATAGCTCAGTGGGTTAATTATGTTTACAGAATCGTCCAGGGCTCCGGTCTCCCTCCAGATTTGGTTAAAAGGGCCATGGGAGGAACCCACCAGCCAGTGAACACAGTAGTCAAAGGTGTAACCCTCTCTCTTCCAAGAAGTACATTGTCCGCCGGGAACAGTGTGCATTTCCAGAATTTCAGTATCATAATCATTTAAACGGCTATAGATACCAGCTGAAAGGCCCGCTATTCCACCCCCGATAATAATTGTTGTGCTACCCATTCCCTGATATCCTTGTATGGTCGTCTCCGTCTAATCTACACAAAAAGCATGGAGAAGCCACTGAAATAAGTTAAATTCGAGTTAAACAAAATTAAATCAGGCTTGTTATTAGTCAGAATTAGATAGTTATGAAATACACCACCGAAATAGCAATACGCCTGCCGCGCAAGAGGGTAATCGAGCTTTTTGACAGCACAGAGAACCTCTATAAGTGGCAGGAAGGTCTGCTTAGTCTTGAACTTTTGGAGGGTGAAGCCGGTCGGGAAGGAGCTATATCAAAGATGGTCTATGCAAGTCGGAAGAATGACCTGGTAATGACTGAAACCATCGCAAGCAGAAAATTCCCCGAGGAGTACACTGCCATATACAAGGCAAAGGGTGTACACAATGTGGTGAACAATCATTTCATTGCAGATACGCCCGACCAAACCACGTGGAGGATGCTTAATGAATTCAGGTTTCGGGGGATAATGGCATTGATGGCTCCATTTATGAAATCTGCCTTCAGGGCAAGCACCGCTCTCAGTATGGAACGATTTAAATTATTTGCAGAACAATCTGAACTAAATCAAAAATAAAATAACGAATCATGAAGAATTTTTTTTTAAGCATTGCAGCCCTGATTATTGCAGCTTCCTCTTTTGGACAGGACCCGGTAGCTGGTGATACCCTTTGGAAATACTCGGGTGTAACCTCCCTGAGCCTCTCCCAGCTTGCGCTCCATAACTGGGCTGCCGGTGGTGATAACAATGTTTCAGGAAACGCCCTGGTGAAACTTTCTGCCGATTTTAATGATGGCAAAAAAAACTGGGATAATGACCTGACCCTCGGCTTTGGTTTAATTAAACAGGGTGACGACCTGGCCAGGAAGAGCGACGATCAGATCGATTTCTCGTCTAAGCTCGGATTCAAGGCATCGAAAAAATGGCTCTATACAGGTCTTCTTAGTTTTAAAACCCAGTTTGCTGAAGGTTATGATTTGCCAGGTGAAGCTACCCGCCTGAAAATATCGAATTTCATGGCACCGGCATACATGAACTTCTCCCTGGGTATGGACTACAAACATGATGCAGGTTTTTCGATGTTTATCTCACCCCTATCCTCAAAAACCACCTTTGTTCTGGATGATGAACTAGCCGCCGCGGGCGTATTTGGGCTGGAGCCCGACCAAAGAGTCAGGGCTGAGTTTGGGGGATATATCAAGCTTACATATAAGCATGAAATTCTGAAGAATGTGACGCTTAATACCAAGATTGACTTCTTCTCGAACTATCTGAACAACCCCCAATATGTGGATGTGAACTGGGATATGCTCCTGACTTTTAAGGTCAACGAGTTCCTGTCAGCCTCCCTGCAGACCCAACTCATCTATGACTATGATATCAAGTTTGAGAATGAGACAACAGGCGAACCGGAAGCCAGGGTGCAGTTCAAAGAACTCTTCGGACTCGGACTCACCTACAGTTTTTAAAAAAAATACCACCTGGATATAAGAGATTGACATACAGGTAATAACAGTCCCAGATTCTAAATAAGAATCCGGGATTTCTTTGTCTGGCATTTGCAGAATGCTTCCCGGTATCCTATATTTGATCCATCAATAGTGCACAGCAGTGCAACTGTTATTGAGAAGGGGTAAGAGATTAGGCTCAAAGATCCCCTGGCAACCCGCCACCAGGCGAAGGTGCCAAAACCTAACCCGAAAGGGAGATAATAACTAAAAAAGAAGCAATGAAAGAAAAAGTTTCCATTCTGCCTATGTCCATGCGATTGGCAGTAGTCAGTTCTCAGTAGACAGTACACAGAGAACAGTACGCAGTACGCAGAAAACAGTGCAGAGCACTGAAACCTGAGCTCTGCAAGCTGAGTACTGAACACTGCAAGCTGAGCACTGAATATTGCCTAATTCAGCCCACAATTTTAATCGTAAGTAAAATCTTACACTGTGCAATCTGTGCAGTGTGCTAAATCAGAATATAATGAAAACGACATACCAAAATTTCGAGACCCTACAAATTCACGCCGGTCATACTCCCGATGAAACAACCCATTCCCGGGCGGTTCCGATTTACCAGACCACTTCCTATACCTTCAAGGATTCGGACCACGGAGCCAGGCTCTTTGCCCTGAAGGAATTCGGGAATATTTATTCAAGAATCATGAACCCCACCAATGATGTATTTGAACAACGCATCGCGGCACTTGAGGGGGGTGTTGCTGCCCTTGCTGTGGCATCCGGACATGCCGCCCAGTTTCTTACCTTCTCCACTATTCTTTCGCAGGGCGACAACATTGTGAGCAGCCCTTTTCTTTATGGAGGCACGTACAATCAGTTCAAGGTAACTTTCAAAAATTACGGATGGGAAGCCCGATTTGCTCCCTCCCTTGAAGTTGAAGACCTGGAAAGCAGGATTGATGCAAATACAAAGGCCATCTACCTGGAGACCATCGGAAACCCGGGTTTTAATATTCCGGATTTTGAAAAAATCGCTGCACTGGCACAAAAATATGACATCCCGCTGATTGTGGATAACACCTTTGGCGCAGGCGGTTATCTATTCAAACCCCTGCAACATGGTGCCAATATCGTGGTTGAATCAGCCACCAAATGGATCGGCGGTCATGGTTCATCTATAGGGGGTGTGATTGTCGATGGCGGTAATTATAACTGGGGAAATGGTAAGTTTCCACAGTTCACAGAACCTTCGGAGGGCTATCACGGACTGAAATTCTGGGAAACCTTTGGAAGTGATTCCCCCTTCGGGAACATTGCTTTCATTATTAAAGCCAGGGTGGAAGGCTTGAGGGATCTTGGTCCAAGTCAGAGCCCCTTTAATTCCTTCCTGCTTATACAAGGACTGGAAACCCTCTCCCTGAGGATGGAGCGCCATGTGAGCAATACCCTGGCCCTGGCCCAGTGGCTGGAGAAGCAACCGGCAGTAAAAGAGGTGCTGTATCCCGGACTGGAGAGCAGTCCGCACCACAAGCTTGCACAAAAATATCTGCCCCGTGGAGCCGGCGGCGTATTATCCTTCACTCTTAAAGGAGGAAAAAAAGAAGCCATTTCCCTGGTCGACAAGCTGGAGCTGGTCAGTCACCTTGCCAATGTGGGAGATGTAAGGACCCTGATTATTCAGCCAGCGGCAACCACCCATCAGCAACTTTCAGAGGAAGAACAGCTCGCAGCCGGTATAGACCCTGCCCTGCTCAGGGTTTCGGTTGGAGTAGAACATATCGAAGATATTATTGCCGATTTTGAACAGGCCCTGAAATAGCAGTAATATGAAACCGAGGATATTTCAATATAAGCATAGTTTTCAACTTGAGACGGGGGGAGTACTCCCCTCGCTCAATGTTGCCTATCATAGCTATGGGACCCTCAATGCACAGGCCGACAATGTAATCTGGGTTTGCCATGCCCTTACCGCTAATTCGGAGGTAACAGACTGGTGGCCCGGAATGCTGGGGAAAGGCATGCTTTTTGACACAGACAAGTACTTCATTGTATGTCCCAATATATTGGGTTCCTGCTATGGCAGTACAGGTCCGCTTTCAACAAATCCAGAAACAGCCCTCCCCTGGTACCGCTCCTTCCCTGAAATTACCATCCGGGACCTTGTAAAAGCGCACGAATTACTGAGAACACACCTGGGCATCAGGGGTATTCATACAGCAATCGGGGGGTCCATCGGCGGATTCCAGGCCCTGGAATACAGCATCATGTTCCCCGAACTTATAAGGCACCTGGTTTTCATTGCAGGGACGGTACAGATTTCACCCTGGGCCAACGCCTTCAACCAGAGTCAACGCCTTGCCATTGAAGCAGACCCCTCCTACCTGGAAGAGGAACCCTATGGGGGTAGCAGGGGATTGAAATGTGCCCGCTCCATTGCCCTTTTGAGCTACCGGAACGAACAGAGCTACACGCAAACGCAAAGGGAGAGCGATCCTACCCTCACCCGGAATCTGAAGGCTTCCTCCTACCAAAATTACCAGGGAGATAAACTGGTGAAGCGTTTTGATGCCTACAGCTATCATGCCCTTACCAGGCTGATGGATACACATAACATCGTCAGGAACAGGGGTTCAATTGGCGATGCCATCAGGAAAATTAAAGCAAAGGTACTCTCAATTGGTATCAGTTCGGACCTGCTATTTCCTGTGCATGAGCAAAAAATACTGGCGCATATTGCCCGGGGAACATACAAGGAAATTGATTCACCCTTTGGTCATGATGGATTCCTGCTTGAAGGTGAAAAAATAAGCTCCATTGTCACCGATTTCTGGGAAAAAAGCCAAAAGGAAAGCCGGGAACAAATGCATCAAAAAAGCACATTAAAGAGAGAATTATCCATTTCAGCATAGTCAAAGCCAAATAAGGAAGCATCTGAGTCTTTAGATGTTTATCTTTGTTGAAATACTTATTCAAGGCATGAAAGAGAAGAAGAAGGATATTCAGGAGTTATTAAAGGAGCGGGTACTCTTGCTGGATGGAGCAATGGGAACCATGATCCAGCGTTACAAGCTGCAGGAAGCGGATTACCGTGGGGAGAAATTCAAGAACCACGAAAGCGACCTTAAAGGGAATAATGACATCCTGTCCCTCACACAACCCGATATCATCAGAGAAATTCATGAGGCTTACCTGGAGGCAGGAGCTGACATTATTGAAACCAACACCTTCAATGCCACCTCCATCTCACAATCTGACTACCACTGTGAATCTTCGGTATATGATATTAACTACCAGTCGGCACTCATTGCCTCGAAAGCAGCCAAGAAGTACACGGAACTGGATCCTGGTAAACCCAGGTTTGTGGCCGGGTCCATAGGCCCCACCAATAAAACGGCTTCGCTCTCACCCGATGTGAACGATCCCGGCTTCCGGGCCACCTCTTTTGACGAAATGAAGGCCGCCTATGCAGAACAGGCAAAGGGCCTGGTGGATGGAGGTGTTGACCTTTTGATGGTGGAAACCGTGTTTGACACCCTCAATGCGAAAGCGGCCCTGATGGGCATTGAGGAGTTCCTTTCAAAAAGAGGGATCAAGCTTCCGCTCATGGTTTCAGGAACCATTACCGATGCCAGTGGACGAACCCTGTCGGGTCAGACTCTTGAAGCATTTATGCTTTCGCTGGACCATGTGGATTTGCTCTCCATCGGGCTAAACTGCTCCCTGGGAGCCAAAGAGATCAGGCCCTATTTACATGAAATGTCTGATAAATCGACGCATTTTGTTTCGGTTCATCCCAATGCCGGTTTGCCCAACCAGTTCGGGGAATATGACGAAACACCCGAGCAGATGTCCGTATGGATCAATGACTTTATCGATTCGGGTTTTGTGAATATTGTGGGGGGCTGCTGCGGAACCACTCCTGAACACATCAGGGCTTTTGCCGGAGTTTTGGACAAATCGGGCACAAGGCAGCCTGCCAAGGCAACTCCCGGATTGAAGCTGAGCGGACTGGAGCCGCTTACTGCCTTTGAAGGATCCAACTTTATCAATGTGGGTGAAAGGTGCAATGTGGCCGGAAGTAAAAAATTTGCCAGGCTGATCAGGGAGAAAAAATATGATGAAACCCTTGAAATAGCCAGGCACCAGGTGGAAGATGGCGCCCAGATACTGGACATCAATCTGGATGATGCCATGCTGGACGCGGAATATGAGATGGTTAAATTCCTGAACCTGCTCCTTGCCGAACCCGAAATATCCAGGGTACCCCTGATGGTTGACTCCTCAAAATTTTCGGTTATAGAAGCCGGATTAAAGTGCATACAGGGAAAGGCCGTTGTTAATTCAATCTCTCTGAAAGAGGGTGAGGAAGTTTTCCTTGAACATGCAAGGAAAATCAAGGCCTACGGAGCAGCCGTAGTGGTCATGGCCTTTGATGAAAAGGGACAGGCCGACAGTTTTGAACGGCGGATTGAAATCTGTAAGCGGGCCTACACCCTGCTGACTGAGAAACTGGATTATCCTCCCGGTGATATAATCTTCGATCCCAATGTGCTCACCATCGGGACGGGTATTGAGGAACACAACAACTACGCGATCGACTTTCTCAATACCACACGATGGATCAAGAAAAATCTGCCCCATACCAGGGTCAGCGGTGGAATTAGCAATCTGTCTTTCTCCTTCAGGGGAAATAACGTTGTAAGAGAAGCCATCCACTCGGTTTTCCTCTACCATGCGATCAAGGCAGGACTTGACATGGGAATCGTGAATCCGGGAATGTTGCAGGTATATGATGAAATCCCGGACGAATTGCTGGTTCTCACAGAAGACCTTGTATTAAACAGGCGAAGTGATGCCACCGAAAGGCTTATCGAATTCTCTGCAACCCTGGGCGAGGAAGTAAAGACTGAAAAGCAAAGGGACGCCTGGAGGGAGCAAGATGTGGAAGGGAGACTGAAGCACGCCCTTGTAAAAGGAATTACAGATTTTATCGAAGCTGATGCCCTGGAGGCTCACAAGAAAATTGGTCTGGGTCTTAAGGTCATCGAAGGTCCGCTGATGAACGGGATGAATGTGGTGGGCGACCTCTTCGGGGATGGGAAAATGTTCCTGCCGCAGGTTGTGAAAAGTGCACGGGTTATGAAACGTGCCGTGGCCGTACTTCTTCCCTTCATTGAGGCTGAAAAGGCCAGTGGAGAAGGTGGAGAGAGCCAATCGGCAGGGAAAATCCTGATGGCCACTGTGAAGGGCGATGTGCACGATATTGGAAAAAATATTGTTGGAGTAGTACTGGGGTGCAACAACTACGAGGTAATCGACCTGGGAGTGATGGTCCCCACCGAAAAAATTCTGGACGAGGCTGAGCGCCTGGGTGTGGACATCATCGGCTTATCAGGGCTTATCACTCCATCGCTTGAAGAAATGATCCATGTGGCAGCAGAGATGGAGCGACGTAACATGAAACAAGATCTTTTGATCGGGGGTGCTACCACATCAAAGATCCACACTGCCGTGAAGATCGAACCCCGCTTTAGTCGGCCCGTCATCCATGTAAAGGATGCCTCGAGGAGTGTGGCAGTAGTGAGTGCACTTTTATCGGCCGAACAAAGAGCCGGGTATGTCCGGGAGATGAAGAATGATTACGAGAGTTTAAGGTCTGACTATGCAGGTGCAGCAAAGAAAATTGATTATGTTGACCTTACCACGGCCAGGGAAAATGGTCAGAATATTGAGTGGACCGACTCGTCCATCCAGCTTCCAAAACAGGCCGGGATCCATACATTGATCGACTTTCCCATGGAGAAGATCTCAGAATATATTAACTGGATATTTTTCTTTGTCACCTGGGAATTAAGGGGAAAGTTCCCGGAAATTCTGAATGATCCCAAATACGGAGTCGAAGCCACAAAGCTTTACAAGGATGCCCGGGAGATGCTTGAAAAAATAATCAGCGAGAAGTGGCTCACTGCCAATGCAGTTTTTGGCATCTACCCCTGCAATGCCTCGGGCGACGACCTTCTTGTTTACAGTGACAGTACAAAGAAAGATTTGAAAGCTCGTTTCACAAATCTGAGAAACCAGACCCAAAAGGAAAACCTGCCCAACCTCTGCTTATCGGACTTCATTGCGCCGGTGGAATCGGGCTTCACCGACTACCTGGGTGCTTTTGCTGTGACTGCCGGGATTGGGATTGAGGAGAAAATCAAGCAGTTTGAAGCTGAGCATGACGACTATTCTGCGATCATGCTGAAGGCCCTGGCCGACAGGCTTGCTGAAGCCTTCACCGAGCTGCTTCACGTGGAGATCAGGCGTAACTACTGGGGATATGCTCCGGATGAAAAACTCTCCAATGAGGACCTCTTCCTTGAAAAGTATTCAGGAATAAGGCCGGCCCATGGCTACCCCGCCTGTCCGGATCACTCAGAAAAAGAAGTGCTTTTTAAACTGCTTGAAGCCGAAAAATATGGCATCTCTTTGACCGAGTCCTACTCTATGATGCCTGCCGCATCGGTGAGCGGTCTCATCTTTGCAAATCCTGAATCCCGTTACTTCTTCGTGGGTAAAATAGGGAAAGACCAGGTGGCAGATTATGCAAGAAGGAAGGGTTTGACGATTGAACGCGTGGAAAGCCTGCTGGCCTCCAACCTGAACTATTAGTTATTCGGCAGGAGCTTGCCGGTTGAGAACTCACAGCTGGCCTCCAACCTGAACTATTAAATATTTTGAACGAGGTCGCCGGTTGACAGCTCACTGCTGATTTCCAAGCGGGCATGGTCGTGCACGAAATCTGCAACGATCTTCCTCCCCCTTATGGAAACATCTTTACGGGAGGTGATCTTTTCAATACTTATATGGGGAATATTATGGGCAGAGATCTCTATCCGGCCGCTTGATAACCAGGCTTCCAGAACATAGGTTCCCTTAACAAGCTTCATGCGCTTAAACCACCTGATAGTCATGGCCCTGACCACATTCACTTCTGTTCCGTGAATTACAAGGTTTAACCTGGTCCCGGAACGATTGCGTATGATCAGCTTACACTTCCCCTCTCCATGAACACCCGGGCTGCTACGCACACTGTCGATACTGCGTTTAAATTCAGTCATATGCCCAGTCAAGTTAAAGAAAATCCCGCACACGGTGAAATGGAAAGGCCAGTAGCTTGCTATTCGCCCAAAATAGAGATCTGTTCCCTGATAACCACTGCTCTGTATGAAGCCCATTCATCCTCCATAAAGCCATTTATCCACTGGATTGCTTCATCAGCCAGGGAATGGAACCGGGCCTGCTTATCCAGTTGATTATCGGTAAAGGGCCTGATCGACTGCAGTCTCAGTCCCCTGGATAATTGAACGTAAAGTGCATCAGAGGGATAGTAAATCCCCTGTATGTCTTCATCTCTGAAGAGCTTCTGCTCCAATTTACTCAAGGCTGCCTCCATGGAGGCTGTGGCACTCTTCAGCTCCTCGGACTGATCTTTGCCAGAAAGTTTATTCACCAGAAGGGCTCCCTCCCTGCACTTCCTGATCTTAGAAAGTCCGCCGTGAAGCGCTTCCATTTTTGCCATAAGCTGATCTGCAATCTCCTGGTTGTTTTTCATAGCCAGAGCATCATAGGGTATCCGCGGATCGGGCTTTACCTCAATGCGGGTCGATGCCGTATCTCCCTGATAGCTCATCCTCAGGTTGTAAGTTCCGGGAAGCACATAACCTCCACCCCCGGGTTCGTCACCCCCGGACTTGGGTTCTTTTGCACTGAAACTTAAACGGACCCCTTTCCGATCGAGGTACCAGGTAGTTCGGTTCAGTCCATTTTCAGGAAGCTGCTTAAGGGTCCTTTGCAGCTTCATATCCACATCCAGCACCTCGATCGTTACACTATCCTTCTCAGACTTAGAATCACCCTCCTCCTTATCCACCTTTGCAAAATAGGATATACGGCCTCCTCTCTGCCTGTTCTCACCTTCAAAATAAGCATCGCCAGTGAAGTAATACCCCGGCGCATTACCCCTTTCTGCCAGGTAGGCCTCGGGCGGTTCCACAGGAAATATCCGGGAAGATTTCACCCCTTCAAAATCTCTTGCCAGGGCCCTCAAAGGCCTGATATCATCAATGACATAGGCAGAGCGCCCGAAGGTTCCAATCACCAGGTCATGCTCCCTGGGATGAATCACCAGGTCCATTGTGGAAACCGTCGGGAAACCATTCGTCCACTTGCTCCACTTTTCCCCTCCGTCGATACTCAGGTAGAGTCCGTATTCGGTTCCAAGGAACATTAAACGGGCTTCTTCCGGATCCTGGACAAAGGATAATATATAGCCGGGCACATCCCCGTCTTTTACAACACGGGTCCACTTCTGTCCGTAATCTGTTGTATGAAAGAGGTAGGGAGCATCATCGTTGAGCCTGTAGTTGTTTACCACCACAAAGGCCTCACCCCCATGATGCGCCGAAGCAACGATCTGTGGGATCCAGGCTGCTTCGGGAAGTTCTTTGATATTGGAGGAACAATTTTTCCAGTGCTTTCCTCCATCTTTAGTGACCTGGATATTTCCGTCGTCTGTACCCACCCAGATCACGCCTTCTTCGGCCGGACTGGGGGTGATGGCAAGGATGCAGCAATGGTTTTCTGCACCGGTAACATCATAGGTGAGTCCGCCGCTCACATTGGCTTTTTGTTTGGTTGTGTCATTGCTTGTCAGATCGTCGGAAATGGTCAACCACGAATCACCCCTGTCTTTACTTTTATGTACAAACTGGCTGCCAAAATAGATCACATCCCTCTCGAAAGGATCCTGGGAAATGGCAGCATTCCAGTGAAAGCGCAGTTCCTCCTCCCCTGTCCGGGCAGGTTTGATATCTACACCACCACCCGTTTCGAGGTCCACCCGTCTCACATTCCCCTGCTGGGACATCCCATAGCAGTAACGGGCATCGCCGGGTACAGGAACCACATCAAAGCCATCGCCACCCAGCAGGAAATCCCAGTAGGTATTGATAATCCCCCCGCTTTTCCAGGTGTAAGCCGGTCCCCTCCATGACCCGTTGTCCTGCATACCCCCGTATACATGATAAGGCAGCTCCATGTCGACCGAGATATGATAGAACTGCGATACGGGAAGGTTGCTCACATGACGCCAGCTCTCACCCCTGTCGTGCGTGATTGCAAGTCCGCCGTCATTCCCGTCTATCATAAAAGAAGGATTGTTCGGATCGATCCACCAGGCATGATGGTCGGAGTGAATGTTATTCCCAATAAGTGTTGAAAAAGTTTTGCCCCCGTCTTCACTCACATTTACCCGGCTGTAAAGGCTGTACAAGCGATTCTCATTGGCCGGATCGACAAATATGTCGGCATAGTAAAAAGGTCGGTCGCCGATATTCCTATCACCCCGTTTCTCCCAGCTGTAGCCCCCATCGGTGGATCGATAAATTGCATTTTTCTTCGACTCCACAAGGGCATACACATATTTTGAGTTGCCACCTGCCACAGCCAGTCCGATACGCCCAAGTTCGCCTTCCGGCAAACCGTCTTTAGAAGTGATCTGCGTCCAGCTTTCTCCTCCATCCACACTTACATGCAATCCGGAACCAGGTCCGCCCGACCTGAAAAACCAGGGCCAGCGATGGTGCTCCCACATGGCCACAAAAAGCTTATCCGGATTATGGGGATCCATAATCATATCGGCCACCCCACTTTGTTCGTTTACAAACAAAATCTGCTTCCAGCTCTTCCCTCCATCCGTGGTTTTATAAACCCCTCTTTCGGGATGGGGTCCCCAGGGGCTCCCGATGGCTCCGGCATATACCACATCAGAATTAGAGGGATGAACGATGATCCTGTGCAGGTGCCGGGTAGCCTCCAGGCCCATCAGCTTCCAGCTTCGTCCGCCGTCCAGGCTCTTATATATCCCGCGCCCGCCGTTCAGACTGTTACGGGGATTGCCCTCACCGGTTCCGGCCCAGATCACATCCGGATTGGAAGGATCAATTGCAAGAGAGCCGATATTGGCCACCTCTTCTTTATCAAAAACAGGACTGAAATTGATTCCCCCATTGCGGGTCTTCCAGATACCTCCCGAGGCTGTCCCCACATAAAAGATGGAACTATTACCAGGCTCTGCATCAATGGCTGTCACCCTTCCGCTCATTCCCCCCGGGCCAATATTGCGGGCTTTCATACCTTCAAGGTATTCCATATCCAGGCTTTGGGAATGAAGCGTCAGTGAAAATAGAAAGAGGACAGAGGTGATGAGAATATTCTTCATGTTATCAGGCTTTATCATATTAAATTGATGTCCCTCAATATACATTTTTTCTGTCGAATGGCTGATGAAAGCTTATCCCGGCTCATTAAGCAATCAAAAGAGATTTGCTACATTTGAGAGAACTGAGAAGAAACAATATGGCCTATTCAAAAAGTAAACTAGAGGTCCACTCCCTGATTGCCGGGCTATACGAGCAATACAGGGACAGGGGATTCATCCATTTTAAGCAGGCTCCTGAAATTAAGGGCACGCAGTATCTCGAACCCATCATACATGCCATCGAAAACAGAAAGGTTCTGCGAATTACCTATCTGCCCTTTTACGAGGATAAGCCCTATTTCAATGAGGTACATCCCTACCTGCTGAAGGAAGATGGTTTCAGATGGTACCTGGTGGGGTGGAACGAATTTAAGAGCCATGTAAGAACCTATGCCCTCGACCGGATCCGAAACCTGGAAGAGATAGAAAACCATCCATACAGAGCACCTGATTTTTCCGCCTCCGATTATTTTAAATATGCCCTTGGAATTATTGCTCCCGCAGGTGCACCTCCCCTGATAAAGCTGGCCGTTCAAAAAACACAGGCGCAGTACCTGATCACCCAGCCCTGGCACGAATCACAGAATATCGACACGGAAGATGAGGATCGTGTAATATTCAGCTTCAGGGTGCACGCCACCTATGAATTTAAGTCCAGGGTACTGAGCCTGGGAAAAGACGGGGAAGTACTGGAACCTGTCTCACTGCGAACAGAACTCGCCGAAGAATTGCGAAAGATGCTGGATCATTACCGCTAAATATCCGGAACCGATATGGGCTGACGTGCCTCCCTGAACTCCTGGAGCGACTGGGTTTCATAAGCGCTCTCACGGTAGTAGTCCAGAAACACCCTAAATTTGTCGGGGTCCTGGTAACCGGGCGAAGGATCAAGAACCCTGCCCCTGTCATCGACACAGGCAATGGTTGGATATGAGAGACGACCTTTGGTAACGATGGCAGCAAGTTCATGGTACCCCCTGCGTCCATTGTCCACAAACTTATAGGTATTTCCGCCAATGACAATATCCTCTTTGCCTTCTGCATTCAGCTTCACAGGGTAAAAATGCTCATTCAAAATCGCTGCAATATCCGGATCTGAAAATGTGGCTGCGTCCATCCGCTTGCACCATCCGCACCAGTCGGTATAGACATCAATTACAAGGATCCTGGGCTCTTTTGCCGATAGCTGAAATGCTTCTTCAATTGTATACCAGTTTACTTTCTCCTGGGCAGGGGCCAAAGCTGTTCCCAATACCAATATTGCCAATATATATAAGGTCTTTTTCATGTCTCTCTTACTTTATTACAGGTAGGCATTTGGTCGCATGGTTTGCGTATACCTTACATTAAACAGCATACCATTGCCCACGAAAATAGAAAATTCACAAACATCAAGCCACCCAACTTATTCACTATGTTATAAAAAACGCTGATAGCCGTTGTTTTTTTCCTATTTTTAGTCCTCAATTTTAAAAAGAAAAATAAGGATGGAAGCAATTAGAAAAAGCCTGAGGGATTCTGCATTAGCAAGATGGTCCGCGTTGGGCATCGTAGCATTTACAATGCTCGCGGGCTATTATATTACCGATGTAATGGCTCCTCTCAAAGGGTTACTGGAACAGCAACTTACCTGGAATAGCGCCGAATACGGCGTGTTCACCTCTGCCTATGGCTGGTTCAATGTATTCCTGATCATGTTGATCCTTGGAGGGATCGTTCTGGATAGAATGGGAGTCCGTTTTACAGGGGTGGGTGCTGCTTCTGTGATGGTACTGGGTGCCGGATTGAAATACTGGGCTGTCTCAACCCATACCCTGGATGGAGTGGTCTGGAATATCCTGTGGTTCGATATGAAAGCACAGGTCCTGATGGCTGCCCTGGGTTTCGCGATTTTTGGGGTGGGTGTCGAAGTAGCCGGAATCACGGTCTCCAAGATTATCGTCAAATGGTTCAAGGGAAAAGAGATGGCACTTGCCATGGGAATGCAGGTATCTGTGGCCAGGCTGGGAACGGCACTTGCAATCGGTGTTTCTGCACCTATAGCGATCCGTTTGGGACATGTTTCTAAACCCATCCTGCTGGGTCTGGTTATGCTTTGCATCGGTCTTATCACCTTCATCATATACACATTTATGGACAAGAAGCTGGACGCTTCACAATTGGAAGCTGACAAGGCCAACGATACAGTCCCGGAGGAGGATAAGTTCAAGGTTTCGGATATCAGGTTTATTGTGGGCAACAGGGGCTGGTGGTATTTGGCCTTCCTTTGCGTGCTGTTTTATTCGGCTGTTTTCCCCTTTCTGAAGTATGCCTCCGATCTGATGGTTCAGAAATTTCATGTGGCGGATGCTGTGGCCGGCACCATTCCGGCCATGCTCCCCTTCGGAGCCATCCTGCTCACACCCATCTTTGGAGGCATCTATGATAAATTAGGGAAGGGCGCCACCATTATGATACTGGGATCAGTTATACTCATCGTAGTCCATGCACTCTATTCCATTCCCTTTCTTGACAATACGATCCTTGCAGTCGTCCTCATCCTTTTGCTTGGAGTAGGATTCTCCCTGGTACCTTCAGCCATGTGGCCATCTGTTCCGAAAATTATCCCCTATAAGTACCTGGGAACCTCCTTCTCCATGATTTTCTGGGTACAGAACTGGGGACTTATGGGTGTGCCAGCTTTGATTGGATGGGTGCTTCAAAAGTACTGCATCACCGGATATGAAATGAAAGGGGGCGTTGAAGTTGCTACCTATAATTATACCCTGCCGATGATTATATTTACAAGCTTTGGAGTCCTTGCATTGATTTTCTCCCTGCTCCTCAGGGCAGAAGACAAAAAGAAGGGCTACGGACTTCAACTCCCGAACATTGAAAAAAAATAAATAACTAAAATTTCTTTCAAATGAGTGATATAAAAAAACTGGCTCCCCAGGAAGTATGGAAGCATTTTCATGCACTTACACAAATCCCCAGGCCTTCAAAAAACGAGGCTGAGGTAATTGCCTATATGCGTAAGTTCGGGGAGGCCCTTGGACTGGAAACCATCGAGGATGAGGTTGGAAATGTGATCATTAAAAAGCCCGCCACAAAAGGGATGGAAAACCGCAAGACGGTAGTTTTGCAGGGACACCTTGATATGGTACCCCAGAAAAACAGTGAAAAGGATTTTGACTTCACTAAAGATCCTATCGAGACCCTGATCGACGGGGACTGGGTTACCGCCGACGGTACCACCCTGGGAGCAGACAACGGAATCGGTGTGGCTGCCGCCATGGCTGTCCTTGAATCCAAAAAACTGGTGCACGGACCGATCGAAGCCCTCTTTACCATTGACGAAGAAACCGGAATGACCGGCGCCTTTGGTCTGAAACCCGGACTTCTTAAGGGAGACATTCTGATCAACATGGACTCGGAAGACGAAGGCGAACTCTATGTGGGTTGCGCGGGTGGCATCGATGTATCGGCATCAAAGAAATATACACCGGAAGCTGCTCCAAAGGGACAGGTGGCTTATAAGATCAATGTAAAAGGACTCAAGGGAGGCCATTCGGGAATGGACATTCCCCTTGGAAGAGCCAATGCCAATAAATTGATCTCCCGATTTTTGATGCAGGCCGAGTGGGACCTTAAGATAAGACTCGCCTCCGTTGAAGGTGGTGATTTGAGGAATGCCATCCCCAGGGAAGCCCATGGCGTGGTGACTGTTCCTTCAGCTTCTGCAGATGCATTTGAGAAAATGGTGGCAGAATACCAGCTTATGTATCGCCAGGAGTTTGTAGATACCGAGCCTGATCTTGGCTTCACCTGTGAAAAATGCGATACACCGTCCACCGTAGTTCCAATCGAGGATGCACAGAAATTTGTCCGTGCCATTTTTGCCTGTCCCAACGGCGTTCAGCGCATGAGCCAGAGCATGAAAGGACTTGTTGAAACTTCCAACAACCTTGCCATTGCTAAGGTAAAAGACGGTGAATTCATCGCCCTGAACCTGACACGCTCATCGGTTGACAGCGCCAAGGACGCAACCGCATGGAAAATTGCCGCAGTCTTTCACCTGATTGATGCCAAGGTTGAGCTTACGGGTGCCTATCCCGGATGGAAGCCCAATATGGACTCACCCATCCTGAAGGTATGCCAGGATGTGTACAACAAGAATTTCGGAAAAATCCCCGAGATTAAGGCCATCCACGCCGGACTGGAGTGCGGACTGCTGGGAGGTGTCTATCCAAACTTTGATATGATCTCCTTCGGACCCACCATCCGTTTCCCCCACTCTCCCGATGAGAAGGTGAAAATAGAAACGGTTAAAAAGTTCTGGGATTTCCTCGTGGCAATCCTTGCCGACATCCCGGTAAAATAAAACCTCATAGAATATCCAAAAGTGGCTGATCCATATTGCTATAGATCAGCCACTTTTTTTTTCCTCAAATTCATTAAAACGCCAGTTATCAAGCGGACTCTGCACATTGAATTTATTCCTGCTCAACACATGGGTATAGATCATCGTAGTTCGTACATTTTTATGCCCCATTAACTCCTGTACGGTGCGAATGTCATAACCATCTTCAAGAAGATGCGTAGCAAAGGAATGCCGAAAAGTATGACAAGATGCATTTTTGAAAATCCGGGACGCTCTGACTGCATTCTTCACCGCTTTTTGTAAAAAACTTTCATGACGAAAATGCTGCTTCAAAGCCCCTGATCGAGGGTCAATAGCTGGTTTCCTACTGGGGAAAATATACTGCCAGGCCAGTTCCTTTGAAGCATTCTTATACTTTCGTTCCAGAGCTTCCGGCATAGAGGCCCCGACAAATCCCTTTACCAGCAAATTCTCTTCCAGGCGGATCCGGGCCTTGTCTATCTGAATATTTAATTGTGGAATCAAAGCCAGTGGAAGAATCGTTCTACGATCCACATTACCTTTCCCCCCACGAACTACAATCTCCTTCAGGCCGAAATCAATATCCTTTACACGCAGATTCAAACACTCGCTTAACCTCAATCCACCTCCATACAAGAGAGAAGCCATCAAATGAAATTCACCCTTTAGATTTGAGAGCACCTTTTGAACCTCTTCCCGACTAAGCACAACAGGCAAGCGTTTCCCAATTGAGGCAAGCCTGAAATCGAGATCATCCAGGTCTATCTTCAATACATTTTTATACAAAAACACCAGGGCATTTAATGCCTGATTCTGAGTGGAAGCAGAAACCTTCCTCTCAACTGCAAGGTAAGTAAGAAAGTCCCCAATCTCCTTCCCTCCCATTTCATTGGGATGCCTCCTCTCATGAAAAACAATAAACCTGTAAATCCAGCTTATATATACCTTCTCGGTACTGTAGCTCAACTGATTAGTCCGAATTACCTTCCCAACCTGATTTAAAAATACTGAACGCTTCATCACCTGACGATTAAATTGACAATACAAACTTCCAAAACCTTAACATGTGTTAATGTAATAAGGACAGATAGATCAGCTTGTCTGCTCGTTTTTTTTTCATAACTTGATCATAATTCTGCCATGAATTCAAGTCCATAATAAAAGCAAAGCTGCCATTAGGACAGCACATTTCACCCTCGAATGTGCATACTAAACGCAGCTGGCCCGTCCCAGGGAAAGTAAGTACCCATAAAATCCGGGCTATATACAGTTATTATTACCAGGATTTCTATTCATGGCAATGTACTTAACGCACCCTCAATCTTTTTTTATTGGGAGTGACGTGGCGAAGCAGTACCCACACCAAAGCAAACCCAACTAAACCCCTCAGCCATTCACCATCAAACTACATCGAAAAAACCTCAATCACACAGCACTTTACCACAGAACAACCCAAATATCAGCCCTTACACTGCATCTTATCACATAACAACCAAAATACAGCACCCTACACCGCACCCTACACCGCACAACTACCCATAACAACCCATAACAACCCATAACAACCCATCTAACAACCCAACTAACAACCCAACTAACAACCCTTACACCGCATAATACCTCAGAACAACCCAAATAAAACACCCTATACCGCACAACACCACAGAACAATCACAATAATGCACCCTACACCGCCAATTGCAATAGACATATATGTTCTGTACACGATTGGATTTGCAGAGATAGTCAAGGATTCATTTTTTGATTTTGAAAACAAGGCTA
>CAZRPW010000041.1:0-34167 GCA_964601975.1 uncultured Bacteroides sp. | reverse complement strand
GAACCAAAAACGCTACCAGAACGCTGAGTCAATTGGAAAAGTTGGGAACTGGGAGTATGATCCGGTTTCAAGCACCTTTTGGACCTCTGACCAGGGAAAAAGAATTTATGGTTTTAATCCGAACACGGATGGTTTTTCAACAGAGATGGTGGAAAGCTGTATCCCTGAGAGAGAACGTGTTCACCGGGCCCTGGTTGAGTTATTGGAACACAATAAAAAATACGATATCGTCTTTGATATTATTACAAAAGACAAAGGCATTCGGAAAACCATTCATTCCATGGCCGAAGTTGCGAGAGATACTCAGGGCAGGGCCATGAAAGTAACGGGTGTTATTATTGATATTACCCAGAGCAAGTATATTGAAAAAGAATTAATTATTGCCAAAGAAAAAGCTGAAGAAAGCGATCGCCTGAAATCTGCATTTCTGGCCAATATGAGCCACGAAATACGTACACCAATGAATGGTATAATGGGATTTGCAGATCTTTTAAAGAAAAAAGATCTAACGGGTGAACAACAGCAGAAATTCATTGAAATTATCCAGAAAAGCGGCGATCGTATGCTCAATACGGTAAATGATATTATTGATATTTCAAGAATAGAATCGGGCCTGGTTGAACTTTCACTTTCGGAGGTGAATATCCGTAAGCAGCTGGAAGACTTGCTATCCTTTTTTAGCCTTGAAGCAGGGAAGAAAGATATCCAACTTGTATTTAAAAATGATATATCAGAATGGGATGGCAACGTAATAACAGACCCTGAAAAATTCAATTCTATCATAACGAACCTCATCAAAAATGCGATTAAGTTTACAAATCAGGGTATAATTGAACTGGGATATAGTATAGAAAATGCACATGGAGCAGCAGAAGTTTTATTTTATGTAAAAGATACGGGTATCGGGATTCCCGGGGGCAGGCAGGAAGCCATTTTCGACCGTTTTATACAGGCCGATATTGAAGATAAACAGGCAAATCAAGGCTCAGGATTAGGATTGGCCATTTCAAAAGCCTATGCTGAAATGCTGGGAG
This sequence comes from uncultured Bacteroides sp., assembly GCA_964601975.1. Classification (GTDB taxonomy): domain Bacteria; phylum Bacteroidota; class Bacteroidia; order Bacteroidales. Next base: position 33,133 of record CAZRPW010000041.1, on the reverse strand, counting down.
GGAAAATATGGGTAGATAGCAAGGAAGGGGAAGGTTCAACATTTTATTTTACGATGCAATACAATCATGGATCTGATTCAAAATTGAATACAGAGCATGTTGAACCTGTATCGGAAGAGGATCATATAAGCGTGAAGCTTAAAATATTGCTGGTTGAAGATGACGAAACATCAAAACAATTGATGTCCATTGTGCTCGAAAAGTTTGCTGAGAAGATACTATACGTAAGCACCGGATTGGAAGCGGTGACGGTTTGCCGGGAAAATCCCGATATTGATTTGATCTTCATGGATATACAATTGCCCGGCATCAGTGGTTATGAAGCCACCCGGCAAATTCGTCAATTCAACAGCGATATTATAATCATCGCTCAAACAGCATTTGCATTAGCCGGCGACCGGGAAAAGGCCATAAAAATGGGGTGCAACGACTACGTTTCTAAACCCATTAGTGAAGCTGAATTGGATGTGTTAATAAACAAGTATTCAGTGAATTATCCTTTATCTAATCGTGATATATCAATAAAAGATTAAGGCCCGGGATCCCTACTCTTTTGCCTCGTAGGCTTTCATGCAGTCCGGACAGATGCAGTCGGTGTAGCGTTCCATGATCTCGATCATCTGGGGCTTATGAATCTGTACTTTTTCGCACCAGCAGTCTTTTTCTCCTTCGCAGGAAAATGCAGCACCGCATTTGGGACAGGTCTTCTTACTCATGGCTACGGCTTAAGGTAACACCCACCGAACGGATGGGGCCGCCCATGGGAGGATGCATTTTTCGTACACGGACAGTGGCTTTATCGATGCCTTCCATTTCGGAGTAAAGGGCATCAAGAATTCTCTTGGCAATGTTCTCAAGAAGGTTTGACTTTTTCCTGCGCATTTCTTTTTTAATCAGCACATAGGCCATCTGGTAATTCACCGCGTCTTCAAGCTGATCGGATTCAGCTACCCTGGTCATATCACATTCAAGTTCCAGGTCCACCAAAAATCGGTTTCCAACAATTTGTTCCTCTTCGTAGTGACCATGGAATGCATAAAATTCCATCTCCTCGATTATAATCTTTCCCATGACACAAAAGTAGCGCTTCTTATTCAATGATCTCCACTCCCAGGTCCCGGAATTCTTTAATGGCCATGATTTTATCCGCTTCCTCCCTTGAAATGATTCCCTCCTGGATGACGGCTACCCTGTATTCCCGGTTCAATGCAGCAAGGACAGTGTTTTTTACACATTTGGCAGCATCCAGTCCAACCATTACCAGCCTATCTGTATTGAGTGTTGTCAGGATTTCATCCAGATTAGTTTGGTTGAAGGAATCACTCCTTGATTTTGTGACTACCAGATCGGACGATACAGACAGGCGCTTGTCAAGCTTTGCACCTTCAGAACCCCGGGCCAGGGTGTTGTTCAGAAGGTTGAGCAGGGGATTCGCTATTTCACTTTTTATATAGATAACAGACCATCCTTTTTCATGGGCCTCGCCTACAATCCGGTTGATATTCCGGATAAGTACATCTGAGTGCTCTTTGAAACTGTCAGTGACAGAGACTGTACCGGTGGTTCCCTCCTGGATGTCGATCACCAGCAGTGCGGTATTACCCGAGCCTGGGGAGGAAATGGGGACTCCATCGGTGATTCTCGTGGCGAAGAAGCTAAATATCAAAAAGTTAAGAAATACGATCAGGATGAAACCACCAATGATCATCAGTAAACGAAACAGGATCTTTTTCATGGGATCGGATCTTTGTTTCCTAAATGTATGATATATATTTTATTCTTGCAGAATTGACTAATTTTGTGTCGCCGTAAAAGCATTGACAATGAGCGATAGAAAAGAAGAAAGCACAGAAAAGCAGCGCCTGAATTTTATAGAATCCATGGTTGAGCAGGATATCAGCAAGGGGTTGAACAATGGAAGAGTCCATACCCGTTTTCCCCCGGAGCCCAATGGTTACCTGCACATCGGGCATGGCAAGGCCATCTGCCTGGATTTTGGGATAGCAAAAAAATACAATGGAAAGTGTAATCTCCGCTTCGACGATACCAATCCCACCAAAGAAGATGTGGAGTATGTGGATTCCATTAAAGAGGACATTAAATGGCTGGGTTTTGACTGGGAGGACCGGGAGTATTTTGCTTCCGATTATTTCGGGAAGCTCTATGATTTTGCCATCAAAATGATTAAAAAGGGACTCGCCTACGTGGACGACCAGTCATCGGAAGAGATAGCGAGTCAAAAGGGCACTCCTACGGAAGCCGGGACCCCTTCTCCTTTCAGGGAACGTTCGGTGGAGGAGAACCTGGATTTGTTCCAGCGAATGAACGCTGGTGAATTTCCGGAAGGTGCACGGGTGCTCAGGGCAAAGATTGACATGGCTTCTCCCAATATGCACATGCGCGATCCGGTGATTTACCGCATCCTTTTCCATCCCCACCACCGCACCGGCGATACCTGGAAGGTCTATCCCATGTATGACTTTGCGCATGGTCAGTCCGACTACTTCGAAGGGGTCACCCATTCGCTCTGCACCCTTGAGTTTGAAGTGCACCGTCCGCTTTACGACTGGTTGGTGGAGCACCTGAAAGAGAATGACTACAGGCCCCGTCAGACCGAATTCAACCGTTTAAACCTGAGCTATACAGTGCTCAGCAAGCGGGTATTGCTTAAGCTTGTAAAGGAGGGTCTTGTGAATGGCTGGGACGATCCGCGCATGCCAACCCTCTGTGGTCTACGGAGAAGGGGCTATACCCCCGAATCGATCCGGAATTTCAACGATAGCATTGGTTATACCAAGGTAATGGCCCAGAATGATTTTGGACTCCTTGAGTTTGCGGTCAGGGAGGACCTGAATAAGAAAGCCCCCAGGGTAATGGCTGTGCTGGATCCCCTGAAGGTGATTATTACGAATTACCCGGAAGATAAGACTGAGGAGATGGAGACCATCAACAATCCGGAAGATGAGTCTATGGGCAGCCGGACCATTCCCTTTTCAAGAGAGATTTACATTGAGCGCAGCGATTTTTTGGAAGATCCCCCACGGAAGTTCTTCCGCCTGGGACCGGGACGGGAAGTGAGGCTGAAATCGGCCTACATTATTATGTGCCAGGACTACAAGAAAGATGAAAACGGGAACATCACCGAGGTGCACTGCATCTATGATGAGGCTACCCGAAGCGGAGGACCCGAGGCAGGCAGGAAGGTGAAGGGAACCCTGCACTGGGTTTCGGCTAAACATGCAGTAGAGGCCGAAGTAAGGCTCTACGACAGGCTCTTCATCGATCCAAATCCTTCAGGGCATAAGGACAAGAGCCCGGAGGATTTTCTCAATCCCGATTCACTGAAGGTAATTACAGGCTATGTGGAGCCTTCCCTTAAAAGCGCTAAAGCGCTGGATCAGTTTCAGTTCCAACGCCTGGGCTACTTTAATGTGGATCCCGATTCCACCGGGGAGAAACTGGTGTTCAACCGCACGGTTGGACTGAGAGATAACTGGACAAATAAGGGCTGATCGTTTTAGAGGGAGAATAAAATATTGTATTTGGTTTTAGCGTTAAAAAAACCGCTCATGCATAAAATAATGCTCAGACGCCTGGTTTTTTTCATACTCCTGTTACACCTTCTTGTACCGGGGAGTCTATACTGTCAGCAGCAAAGTGGACAGCGTCCCAAAATCGGCTATGTCCTCAGCGGGGGGGGTGCCAAAGGGATGGCACACGTGGGTGTCCTGAAGGTACTGGAAGAGGTGGGCCTTCAGCCTGACTATATCACCGGCACCAGTATGGGGAGTATCGTGGGTGGATTGTATGCCATCGGTTATTCGGTTGAAGAACTTGCCCAGCTGGCCGTGCCGGCCAGTTGGACAAAGGTACTCACCAACCAGATTCCATCAGACAATGTGATCATGCGCAGAAAGCATGAATACAGCCGTTTTGCGCTGGAGATGAATGTTTATGACAGAAAGCTTGAATTGCCTTCGGGTGTCATTGAAGGGCAGAAGATCTCCGAATTATTTTCGGAACTTTCCTGGAGACAGGCGGGGGTGGACGATTTTAATGATTTCCCTGTGCCATTTGCCTGCATCGGAACTGATATTCTAAAAGGGAAGAAGGTATTGCTGAACAGTGGCGACCTGAGCTCAGCCATGAGGGCCAGCATGGCCATCCCCAGCATATTCAGCGCAGTTAAACGTGACAGCACCTATCTTTTAGTGGATGGCGGGGTCATGCGTAATTTTCCGGTGCAGGAAGCGCTTGACATGGGAGCCGATATTATTATCGGGGTCTACGTGGGATACGACAGTCAGATGAGGGAGGATCAGCTCAGATCACTGACTTCTGTGATTACCCGCACATCCTTGCTCGCAGGTGCGCATGATATGGAGTCACAGCTTCCACTGGTGGACTACCTGATTATACCCGACCTTAAAGCTTTTTCGTCGACCAGCTTTACCAGCGGGGTGGAGATTATGAAACGTGGAGAGGAAGCTGCCCGTGCACAGATGGATGTGCTGAGGGCCCTGGCCGACTCCATTAACAGCCTTGGAGTTGCTCCTGAAATTAAGGCTTTGCCAGACAATGACTCCCTGCAGATTTCTGATATAAAAGTCCTGACAGAAAGTGAATCCATGGCCCGTTTCATTATTGAAAAATCCGGGATCGAAACCGGTTCCTATATTCATCCCGATCAACTCAATCATGCAATCGATAATGTCTTTGGAACCCTCTTCTTTGATAAGGTCGAATACTATTTTGAGGATATGGACGAGGGTAAGCGGCTTGTATTCCGGATCAAGGAGAAGGCCCCGGAATCGATAAAGGCTGCGATACATTACGACAATGTTTTTGGTCCCGGGCTGCTTCTTAATTATACAAGGCTGAACGCCCTTGTGGAAGGTTCCAGGCTGGCGTTCACGGTAGATATAAGTGAGTCTCCGCAATTCAGGGGATACTATGACATCCTCCTGGGTGAGCAACGTAATTTTATCGGAACCGTGTTTTTCAATGGGGTAAGAGAGAAACTCCCTTTCTATTCCAGCAGTGTGGATATTGGGGATTATGATAATAGCCTGCTGTGGGGAGGACTGGGGTTCCGTCATACCCTTGAGACCAATCACCATATTGGTGCCGATTTTTATTACCGGCGTTACACTTTGAAACTGTCGAATAATATTAAGGAGGTGGATCCCTCGCTGGCTTTCAATGATAATATAACTTTCAAGGGATTGGAAGCCCGTTTCGTATACCAGCACAACTCATTTGACAACAACCTTTACCCTACCCGGGGAAGCAGTGTGGATTTGTTTTACCGGCAATCCCTGGCAAGCTCCGAAACCTGGAAGTTCTCATGGCCCGATACATTCGATACTGCGGATAAGATCAACCTTACCAGGGATCCATACTGGCACCTGGATGTAAAGATGGAGAACTACTATCCCATAGCTAAGAAGCTATCTCTGAATTCGGGTATAGCCCTGGGACTTTCGGATGATGATAAACCCTTTCACGATAATTACTATGTTGGAGGCTACCGCTTTAATCTGAGACAAAACCAGGTGGCATTTGTTGGACTTCAAAGCCATGAGCTTTTGCAGGGGAATTATCTTGGGGGTAAACTGGCCCTGCAATGGGAGGTGATCCCCGGGACCTTCATTTCTGCCCTGGCCAACATGATTTTTGTTTCCGATCTTCTGGACGAATTTACCCATGACATCCTAAACTGGGAGGATGAGGCGAGGTATGTGGGGGCCGGACTTGGTTTCACCATGCGTACCCCCCTGGGTCCCGTTTCGGTATATTACGGGTCAAGGGTAAATGCCTGGGACCCCATCTGGTACACCAACATCGGATTTACCTTCTGATCTTAGCGCAAGATTATACTTTTTTGTAATAAAAAAGGGACCGTTCCTAAGAAACGGCCCCCGGTATTGTTTGCGAGTTAAGCTTTGTTACCGAAAACTTAGGCCTTGTGATTGTATAAATGCACATCCTGCTGCGGGAACGGGATGGAGATCTTCGCGCCATCGAACTGCTTCTTCACAGCTTCGGTATAGTCAAAGAAGACATCCCAGTAGTTTTCCGACTTGAGCCATACCCTTAACTTCAGGTTTACTGAACTATCGCCCAGTGATTCTACCATGACTGCCGGTGGATTATCTTCTTTCAGCACACGTTCATCCTGCTGGGCCATTTTCAGCAAAATCTCTTTAGCTGCGTCGATGTCATCATTATACCCGATTCCGAACGAGAAGTCGATCCGGCGTGTAGGCATGGCCGAATAATTGATAATTGATCCGGTGGCCAGGGGTGAGTTGGGGATGATCACCTTCCGATTATCCGGTGTATTAAGAACCGTTGTAAAGATCTGTATTTCCTTTACGGTTCCCATATAACCCTGCGCTTCGATGAAATGGCCCACCTCATAAGGTTTGAAAAGCAGGATCATGACTCCGCCGGCAAAGTTCTGAAGGGTACCCTGCAAGGCCAGACCAACGGCCAGACCGGCAGCACCCAGTACGGCGATGAAGGAGGTCATCTGTATTCCGACCATGCCCATGACTGAGATCACCAGCATCACCTTCAATAAGATGTTCATCATCGATCTGAGGAAGGGGATCAGGGATTCATTTACATTCCCTTTTTTCATCATGCGCACGATTGCCCTTGTGATCCACTTGATCACAATCAGTCCCACGATGAGGACCACAATGGCCATTACGAATTTCATACCGTAGGTAACCAACAATTCATACACTTTTGCCAGGATTTCCTGAAATTTTTCCATTTTTTTTTGTTTAGGTTTATACAATAACTCTTAAGTATCGTTTTTGTTGAACCGAAGTTTAAAAGCTTTCTATTAAATGTACAAAAAAACCCCGGACTGTGAGGCCCGGGGTTTCTTGATTTAAGCTTAATTTGCTTATTCCTTGATGAATTTGGAAGTCACTTTTTCCCCTGCAGATTCCACAGTAATGAAGTAGAGTCCTGGCTGAATACCAGAGAGATCGATATGCTCCACGGTAGAATGCTGGAACTCCAGAGATCTGACAGTCTGGCCGAGCGCATTAGAGATTACTGCATGCTCCATCTCAGGATAGCGAATGGTCATACGTTCCGCAACCGGGTTGGGATAAATGCGGATTCCTTCCATCTTTTGTGTCTTTGCTGAAACAACCTTGGGGAACCCAACGTTGTCGATGTAGCAGAGGGATCCACTTTCGCGGGTATCCGGGAAGTCGGGGAAGAATACCAGCCTGGTAAAAGTCTGGCCGATAGCCACGCTGAAGTCAAATGTGAGTAACTCCCATTCATCCATGACGGTGTTTTCAACATATAATTCAACATTAGCCCCGCCATCAATCTCATTTTCCAGTTTCATGGCACATTTGGTGAGCACATCCTTCATGACCATCATTTCCATCATGTATTTGTCCTCCGTGATTTCGAGGGGTCCGTAAGCGTCAGACCAGGCACCCACCCAGGTTTCGGCACCATCAACTACGGTGAACTGAATGCAATAATCAGATTCGTTAATCCCGTTAAAAACCGGGTTATCGGTCAGTAAGAAATTTTCAGGGTCAACCTCGCCATTGCCAAAGGCTTCCCATGAAGTGTCTGCTTCGGGTGCTTCAAAGGTTTCCGGCAGTGGTAGATACTGGGCACTCAGGCCAAGGGTAAAAAGTGCCAAAATCAAAAGTGTAAAAGTTGTTTTCATTGTGTTGAGTTTTTAGTTAATAATTAGGAATTTAATATAGGTGAAATTAATTGATTATTAGTTTAATAGCGGCTGTCTCCTTCCTGTCAAGAAACATCTTTGCGAGGTAGAGTCCGGGGACTAAACCCTCCCCGTTTACAGTATAACTATGGTCTCCCGGAGGCAGCGCCTCCTGGCTTAGAAGGGTCCGCACTTTTTGTCCGTTTACGGAATAAAGTTCGACACGGGCAGAGGATGTCTCCCGGGTTTGAAAGCCCAGCTGAAACTCATCCCCGGCAGGGTTTGGAAAAACGGAAAAGGACTGGTTTTCTCCCGGCCTTTCCCCGGGCGCTTTAACGGAGGTATTATCCGGGCGAAAACCAATGGCATCCATCATGGTTTGTATTTCCTGATTTGCCATGAACAGGTCCCACAACAACTGGCTCCGGTGGTTTTCGATCATCAGCAGAATGGGCCCCTGGTCGATGGCCAGGTAGGAATCGGCATACCAAGACCGCGTCTGGTTGAAGGCATCGTAAAAACCCATCCATCCCCAGGTCTTATCGCCCAGCTCACGGTAAAAATGCTTCAGGGCCAGCATGGATTCGTCGGGAGTATAGGGGAAGGAGGATAGTGCTGCTGTGGGAGTAATGGTTCCATTGTCCCTGTCCGAATTGGGTTCATGGGCCATGTAACCATCGGGATCATCACTGGCAGTGAGTCCCCAGCAATTTTCGCTGTAACCTTCCCAGCCCTTAAGGTTCGAACGACAGTATTTCTGATGGATCAGGCTGTGGTTCCGGTTTTGCTGAAAGTAATTGGCATAGTCGTCTGCAATGCCCCTGGGATCGAAACCCACAAAGGAGTAGTGGGCAAAGAAAAGGGGACCGCCGTAATCTTGTCCCACGTAAAGACGATGTCCATAGAAGGTTTTTCCATTGGTGTAGCTGCTGGAATTATTTACCCAGCCAGTCTCCCACAACGAGCCAGGTACGCCGTGTGAGGGTGAAGCGATGGCGCAAAGGTAGACGATGGAAGCCTCGTTCCATCCCTTTACTTGCATGTTCATATCCCAGTTGTACTCGGGCGACCAGTGCCAGTAGATGGATGGGGAATCATCCCTGCGGTACCAGTCCCATTCGATGGCTTCCCATAATTCGGTGGACTGCTGTACAATGAGCTGTTCATCTGCAGTGTTTTCGGTGAAATATTGCCTGAGGGTGAGTAGTCCCTCGGCCACGTATGCTGTTTCCACAATATCTCCCCCGTTGTCCTTGGTGGAGAAAGGCTTTGCTTTTCCAGTGTTCCCGTCGATCCAGTGTGACCATGCGCCATGGAAGCGGTCGCAGGTCGACAGGAAGTTGAGCATCTTCAGCGCCCTGGCTATACCCTCGTCCCGGCTAATATAGCCCCTTTCGATCCCCACCGGGATGGCCATGAGGCCAAAGCCCGATCCGCCCGAGGTCACCGTACTTCCCGATGTATTTCTTTCCCGGGTCATTCCCGAAGCTTCATGGGCAAAATCCCAGAAGTAGCGGAAGGTATATTCCTGTACCATGTCGAGCAGCTCCTCGTCGCTGAAGGGCCTGGTGCTTGCCGAAGCTGTTGTTGAGGGATCGGAGGGTTCACTGGCAGCGTTCAGCGCCCTGATCCTGTAAGTGGCATCCACATTGCTTCCCACTGTTTTAAGCCAGTCGATGTGACGGCTCGTATTTTCATCCACCAGGGCAACCGGGCTGTAGCTTGCTCCGCCATCGGTGGAACGCTCTACCTGGTAGCCTGTTGCATCTGCATTGGCACTTAGGTCCCATGAGAGATCCACATGGTATTCATAGCCTTTGGCGCTAATATTAGTGGGAGGAGCCACCGGGGGAGCTGTTCCGCTGCCCTTATAAACCCTCATGTTATCTATAAGGAGGGTATGCGCGGTTCCATCGGCCAGGTCCTGGCCAAATCCAATGGTCTTGATGTGGGTATAATCCACGCCGTCGCCCGAAGTGAGAAAGGCGCTCATGGGAACCCTGATCCGGGTCCACTCCCCTGCAGAGAGATCTCCCTGGTAAGCTGAGAGGGAAAGGAAAATGCTTTTTAGATTGTCCACATCTTCCATGAAAATCTTTGGCAGGTTTGCTGCGCTGATGCCTTCAATGCTCTGAAGCCAGAACACCAGGCTGTCCGTATCGCTTATATCCTTTGGGGTCCACCCATCCCCGGCGGCAATGGCCACCCATGATCCTCCGTCCACCGAACGCCATTTCAGGCGCAGGGAATTCACCCCCTGCTGTGGTGCGATCACCGTTTCCACGGGAAATTTATGCAGGTCAGAACCCAGGCGTTCCAGCTCGCTGGGGGCAGTCAGCTCCATCCAGCTGAAGTCGTAGTACTCTGTACCCGGACTATCCTGGAAATACAGATAGGTCTGCCCGTGCAGCATCATGCCCAGGAAAGTAAAAAGAAGGATCAGGGTCTGTTTCATGCTTTTAGTTTGTGAGGGTAAAAACGGTTTTATTTCCGGTTTCCGAATCTGTGCCGATAAAGATCTCAAATGCTCCCGCTTCGGCCATGTATTCGAGCTTACCATTGATGAACCTTAGGTCTTTTTCACTGAGGCTGAAGCTGATTTCCCTCGATTCACCTGCCTCCAGGGAGATTTTTTGGAAGCCCTTTAATTCCTTCACCGGTCGGGTCAGACTACCCACCCGATCGCGGATATATAGCTGCACCACCTCTTGTCCGCCGAACTCCCCGGTATTCCTTACTATAACACTTGCCACCAGGCTATCGTTCATGGAGATCTCGTCCCTGTCCAGGCGAAGCTCCCCGTATTCAAAAGAGCTGTAGCTCAATCCGAATCCAAAAGGATAGAGCGCCCGGTTCGACACATCCAGGTACTTACTTGTGTATTTATCAGACGCATCAAAGGGTCTGCCGGTTGCTTTGGCATTGTAATAGATGGGGATCTGACCTTCATTCACCGGGATGCTCATTACCAGTTTTCCCGAAGGGTTGTAGTCGCCCGATAAGATATCAGCCAACGCATCGCCTGCCCGGGTTCCCGGGTGCCAGGCATAGAGGATGGCCGATGCTTTTTCATTCAGCTCGGGAAAGGCAAGGGGCCTCTCCGCCATGATCAGCACCACCACAGGTGTCCCTGTTTTGATAAGCTCCAGGGCCAGTTCTTCCTGCACCCCCGGAATATCAATGGTAGAGCGACTGGCCGCCTCTCCACTCTGGGCCTGGTTCTCGCCAATGGCAAGCACCACCACATCCGATCGTCTCGCCAGGACCAGCGCCTCCTTAAATCCACTTTGGTCCGCTCCAAAGAAATCACACCCCTGCGCCACTTCCACCTGCGCTGAGGGAAATTGTTGTTGGAGTCCGGCCGAAACCGTCACCACCCGATCCACATCTCCCGCCGCATGCCAGCTCCCCAGCATGTCCATCTGATTGTCAGCCAGGGGACCGATTACGGCAATACGTTTAGGCGAAGCAAGGGGCAGGATCTTCTCTCCTCCCAGGGGCTCGTTTTTCAGCAAGACCACCGATTCGCGGGCCATCTGCAGCGCGTGCTTCATGATCTCATCCGAGTGGATCGTGGCCTTTTCCCGCTCCTCATCCAGGTAGCGGTAAGGATCATCGAAGAGCCCCAGTTGGAACTTCACCCCCAGTACCCTGCGTACCGCCCTGTCCACTTCCTCCATACTTACCTTCCCTTCATCGAGGGACTGCTCCAGGGTCCCGGCAAAAATCACCGATTGCATATCCATATCCACTCCGGCCTGCAGCGCCAGTTCCCCGGCATGCTGTCGATCGGCTGCCACCCCGTGGTCGATAAGCTCCTCCACTCCCGTATAATCAGATACAACAAATCCGCCGAAGCCCCACTCATTGCGCAGAATCTCGGTCATCAGGTAAGGAGAGGCAGTGGCAGGCACTCCAAAAAGGTCATTGAAGGAGGCCATGACCGTAGCCGCACCCGCATCAATCCCCGCCCGGTAAGGGGGCAGGTAGTCGGACCGAAAAGCAATCTCCGACATATCCACCGTATTGTAATCACGGCCCGCAACCGGGGCCCCGTAGGCAGCAAAGTGCTTGACACATGCAGCTACCGTAAGTGGATCGCCCAGGTCTGATCCCTGGAAACCCCTTACCCTTGCTGCTGCTATAAGTGCCCCCAGGTAGCTATCCTCACCACTTCCCTCGCTCACCCTTCCCCAGCGCGGATCCCTGGCAATATCCACCATGGGCGCAAAAGTCCAGTTTAATCCCGATGCCGCAGCCTCCTTTGCTGCGAGTCGGGCCGACTCCCCGATCAACTCCAGGTTCCATGAGCAGGCCTCGGCCAGGGGAATGGGAAAGATGGTACGGTGACCGTGGATTACGTCATAGCCGAACAGGAGGGGGATCCCAAGACGGGTCTCCTCGATGGCAATGCGCTGCAGCTCCCGGTTATAGGCCACCGTGTGGGCATTAAAAATATTCCCGCACTTGCCCGAGCGGATATCCTCCATATACTCCTTTCGCATGGTAGGTCCGGTTACATCCCAGTCGCTGGTCAGCAAAGACAGCTGTCCCAGCTTCTCCTCCAGGCTCATCAGCTCCAGCACCGAATCCACCCTGCGGTCCAGCTCCTTATCGGCCGACATCCCGTTTGGGTAAGTCCCACAGCCCTTCAGTATCAACATCAACAGGGCCAGTCCCACCATCCTATATCCAGTTCTTCTCATCAGTACGTAAATCCAAGTAAGTTTAATCCTTTTTGTACCTCTTCATTTTTCATAAACAGGTCCCAGAGCAATCCGCTCCGGTAATTCTCGATCATGGCCACGATGGGTCCCTGGTCGATGGCCAGGTAACGCTTTGGAAACCAGTCCTCTTCCAGGCAAAACGCATCATAGAAGCCGTAGGGCCCCATCAATTTGCTCCCCAGTGAATCGTAAAAGAAACGTGCTGCCCTCATGGATTCCTCCGGTGTGTAGGGGAAGGAAGATAGAGCCGCCGTGGGGGAGATCACACCCGGGTCTTGGGTCGGACTGTGCGCCATGTATCCATGAAGCGAATAGCTGGCCGTGAGTCCCCAGCAATCCTCTCCATAACCCTCGTGACCCAGTGGATTTTCCACGCAGTACCTGTAGTTTATAAGGCTGTGGTTCACATTGTGGGTCCAGTAATCTGAATACTGATCCTTCAGCTTCCTGGGATCGAGTCCCAAAAAAGAATAATGCACCCAGAACAGCGGTCCGCCATATTCCTTAGCCCCGTTGTGGTTCATGTCCAGCAGCAGGCCATACTTGTAATTCTCCCCCTTGATTTCCCCATTGCGTGCCCAGCCACTGTGCCAGGCATCGGGCGAAATGGGATGGGTGGGCGAGGCTGCAGCCATCACATAGGTAATCAGGCATTCGTTAAATCCCCGTACCTGGTGGTTCATTTCCCAGCCATAGTTTGGCGACCAGTGCCAGTACAGCACATGTTCCCCTCCTTTCTGGTACCAGTCCCATTCCACCTCGTTACAGAGCGTGGTAATCCGCTCCTGCAAGCGGACTGATGAAGGATCAAGCTCCTTAAGGTATTGTCGGACCGTGTATAAACCCTGCACCAGGTAGGCGGTCTCCACCAGGTCGCCGCCATCATCCTTCTGGCTGAAAGGCTTCACCTTCCCCGTCTCCCCGTCCAGCCAGTGAGGCCATACCCCGTGGAAGCGGTCACTTTTCTCCAGGAAGCTGATGATTCTTTCCAGTCTTTCCATTCCCTGGGCTTGGCTTATAAATCCCCGCTCCATCCCCACCACAATGGCCAAAAGACCGAATCCACCCCCACCCGAGGTAATTATGTTTTTGTCATCCTGGGGATAAATCCCGTCCACATGAAAACGCTCCCGTGCCATCCCGGAGTTTGGTTCTGCCCCGTCCCAGAAATACTGAAAGGTGCGGTACTGGATGCTGTCCAGCATTTGCGCGTCACTGAGCGCACTTGTCTCAGGTTTTGTTGGTCCGCAGGAAACAAGCGCCAGGGTCAGCAGGGAAAGCAGCAGTTTATAGGTCGTACGTACTACCATCCCGGATTCTGAGTGAGTTGATTGCCGCTCAGGTCAATTTCCGTCTGGGGAATGGGATACCACTCGTGTTGTCCCACCTTAAACCCGTCTTCAGCCAGCACAGAGGCTGCCTGTCCCGTTCTGAGCAAATCCCAGTAACGGTCCTGCTCCCCGGCCAGTTCGAGCCTTCTTTCTTCCCAGATATCCGCCAGGGTCGGAGCACCAATAGGATCCAGGTCGGCCCGTGCACGTACCCTGTTCAGGGGTGTGGCCACGTCACCACCTGCATGGAATGCTGCCTCGGCGTTGATCAGCAGGATTTCGGCAAAACGCAGGATCCTTACATTCTGGTCGCATCCATAAGGCCCGGTAATCCGGTCGATTCGTGTGGGCACATAGGCCTTGCCGTTGTAGCGGGGAATATCCACTCCCTCCATCACATCGGTCCCGGCAATCACATCGCCATCTTCGGTGACATCACCCAGGTAGTGGATTGTAACTTTTTTACGCACCACGTCGCCGGCCGCATCGAAGGCAGCTGCCAGCCTGTCTTCGGGTACGAACCACCCCCAGCCAAATTGTCCGCGTACTGCCTGGGTCTCTGCGAACTGACAGTTAGATAGTCCGCCTTCGCCCGAGACCTGGGTGCAAAGAATTTCAAACAAGGACTCCTGGCAAAACTCCTGCTCGGGCCTGAAGAGCTGGTAGAAATCGGGATACAGATCGAATGGGCCCTGGTTAATAATCTCGTCCGATAGAGTTTTACAGGCCGCCCAATCTTCCCGATACATCAAGACTTTAGCCAGCAGACCTTTTGCCGCCCATCTCGTTGCCCGTCCGTATTCACTGGAAGGTACGGTTTCGGGAAGGTCCGGAATGGCAGCCCGCAGGTCGCTCTCAATAAATTCCCAGGTATCCTCCAGCGATGCCCTCACCAACCCTTCGGGTCCGGCCGGCACCGACTTTATTATGGGAACCCCGCCATAGGCCCTTACCAGGTAGAAGTAATGGAAGGCGCGCATGAAGGTGGCTTCGGCAAGCATCCTGCTTTTCACCGTCTCGCTCATCTCGATGTCGGGGACCTGGGTGATTACCTGGTTGGAGAGATTGATTCCCTCGTATCGGCCCTTCCAGAAATCCAGGATCTGGCCCTGGGTTTTAGTAAACTGGAAATTGTCGTATTCATTGGCCCAGGATCCGTCGCCCGGACTGCTCCCCTTGGATATTTCATCGGAAGGGAGCGAACCCAGGATGAGATAGTTAAAGGCGGATATGTTCCACGAGCGCAGGTATCCGTACATGGCATTCACTGCCTGCTGGGCATCCTCCTGGCTGCTGAAGAATTCATCCTGAGGAATCTCTCCCTCGGGCGGAAATTCCAGGTAGTCCTGGCAGGAGCTGAGCAGGGCCAGGATGATGATGGGTATGGCTATATATTTTTTCATGACGCTGTGTCTTTCTGTTGTTTTACTTAAAATTTCAAAGTGAGACCAAGGGAGGTAGTTCGTGAGAGCGGGTAGACCCCGTAGTCCATTCCTGCCGTGGATGGATTCCCTCCCGGAATCTCCGGAGAGAAGCCATTGTAGGAGAAGGTGGTAAAGGGATTCTGTGCGCTCAGGTACACCCGGATCGATTCGGTGGAGATGCGATCGGTCACCCTTTTGGGAAGGGTATAACCCACCTGTATATTCCGGATCCGGAAGTAGGCCCCCGACTCTACGAAAAAGGTATTAGGGAAAGCATTTTTTCCACCGGCCACATCGGCCGAAGGATAGGTGGTGCTTGTGCCTTCGCCATGCCAGCGGTTCTCGGCAAAGTCGGCATCGTAATTCTCATTTCCATAACGACCAATCCGCTTGGCATTGTAGATCTTGTTTCCCGCTACTCCGCTCATCTCCATGTTGAAGTCAAAGGAAGCATACTGAAGGCCCATAGAAAGGGCATAAAGCACTTTGGGGGTATAACTCCCCGCTGCAATCCGGTCCCCGTCGTCCAGAATGCCATCCTCATTCTGATCCACATAACGGAAATCGCCCGGAACCGCATCGGGCATAATCAGGCTGCCGTCGGTATAGGTATAGTCATTGACCTCGTCGAAGCTCTGGAAAATTCCGTCGGTTTCCCACACATAAAACTCCCCGATGGGATGTCCCTCCTGGGTATAGGTGGCCAGTGCCCCGTTAAAGGCGTTGGCATCGTAAAAGGGAAGGGTTCCGGGTTCAAGTTTGTAGACCTCGTTGTGATTGTAAGAGAAATTACCTCCCACATTGTAGGAAAAGCGTTCATTGATCCGTTTATTCCACTGAAGGGTCAGCTCAACCCCTGTGTTCAGTATATCTGCATTGTTATCGAGGTAGCTGCTTCCCGATGTTCCGGCCGTTCCGATCAGGGGCACGGGGAAAATAGCCGAGTGGGTCATCCTGCGATAATATCCCAGGTCGACATTCAACTGGTTATTAAACATCACCGCCTCGATGCCCAAATCATATTCCTCTACGATCTCCCAGCGAAGCAGGGGTTCGACCAGCGAGGTAATGGATGCCCCCTGGCTGATCATAGAGCTTCCGTAGGGCCCGTACACAAGCGAGTATCCATCCCAGTTGTTTACAGTTACGGTAAAGGCATTCTGCGGAACCTGGTTATTACCCAGCAGTCCCCAGCTGGCTTTTACCTTCAGGAAGTTGAAGAGGTCCACGCCATCCATGAAGCTTTCCTCCGAGGCGATCCATCCGATACCCACCGAGGGGAAATTGCCCCATCGTTCTTCCTTTGGAAAGGTGGATGAACCATCGCGCCGAAAAGTGGCGGTCAGCAGGTAGCGGTCTCTGAAGGAATAAAAGACCCGGCCAAAGTAGGAGCTGCTTCGGATAAGCGATCCCCAGTCGTTGGCACTCAGATCGTCGATGGAACCATTGCTCAGGTAAAGTGTCGATTCGGTGAAATAGGGTACCCTGCTTGTAGAGGCGCTCAGTCCGTTGTTCCTGAACTGTACATAGGAAAGTCCGCCCATTACATTTACCCGGTGTTCGCCAAAAACCTTGTTGTAATTCACCGTATTGTCGAAGGTATAGTTAAACTGAGTGGTATTGGATTTCGACAGGTGGGAGAGGGTATCATTCTGGGTGACCGATACCCAGTATTCGGGCGTGTAGTCCCTGTTCTGCGTGGTTTTCCCATCCAGGGTGAAGGAGGTCTTGATCGACAGGTCCTTCATTGGGGTAATTTCAGCATAAATATTAGCCAGGGTATTCAGTCCCTGCGTCACATTGTTATTGTATTCGATGGTGGCTGCAGGGTTGGCAAAATTTCCAAAGCCCAGTAGTACCGGGTCGGTATAAGTGCCATCCTCATTTTTCGGATTGAAGGCTGGTGGGGCCACAAAGGCCTGGTTCAGCACATTGGCCGCCTCGTCGGTCTTCCATCCGCTTAAGGTAATCCCGTACCCCGTCTTGATAAAGCGGTTCACCGTAATATCCTGGGTTCCGCGCAGGTTCACCCGGGTGTACTTATTATCCTTCACCAGTCCGTCCTGGCTGGTGATACCCACCCCGTAATAGTAGTAGTTGTTTTCACTGCCACCCGTGATTCCGATGTTGTGGTTCTGGATCCGGGCCGGCTGCAGTACCTCTTCGAACCAGTTGGTACTGTTGTTATAAGCCGAAGGGTCGAAGGGCGTTGAAGCAGTTCCGCGGTCCGCACCCACGGCAATTTTCTCATTCACAAGGGATATATACTGGTCCTTATTGGCCATATTGAGCAGGTTGGAGACCTGCTGAACGCCCACATAACCCGAGTAGGTGAGTCCGGGCTTCTGGAACTTTCCGCTTTTTGTCGTAATCAGGATAACCCCGTTTGCAGCACGTACCCCGTAGATGGCTGCCGATGAGGCATCCTTCAGTACCGTCATGGATTCGATCTGCTCGGTGGAGAGAAAGCTGATATCGTCGACCGGCACATTATCCACCACATAGAGCGGATCGGCATCCGAAGTCACCGTCCCCAGTCCCCTTATCCGAATCGTAGGAGACTTACCCGGCGATCCGTCGCTGGTGACCTGTACCCCGGCCACCTTTCCCTGCAGGGCCTGTCCGACGTTACTCACCTGCTGCGAGCTGATCTCGTCCGAGCGAACCACCGCAATGGTTCCGGTCACATCCTTCACGGCTGCGGTTCCATAACCGATCACCACCACCTCGTCCATATCAAAGGCCTCCTCGGCCATCTTGATATCCAGGGTGGTTTGTCCGGATACAGCCACCTCCCGGGTAGCGTATCCTATAAAGGAGAATACAAGCGTGCCATTGGAAGGCACAGTGATGGAGTAGTTGCCATCAAAGTTGGTGATGGTTCCCTGTTGTGTTCCCTGCACCAGGATACTTACCCCGGGAATTCCCATTCCATCGGGATCTGTGACCAGACCACTCACTTCGATGGATTGCTGTCCGATGACAAGCAGGGACGGGAGCGTGAATAATAATAGTAGGAATAGTTTTTTCATGGTATCGTGTTTACCTGTTTAGCGTTTGTTGAATACAAGTTCCATAAAAGAGACGTGCAGTACCTAGTGAAAAGCTACACCACTAACGCTCCCGGGTAAGCGTATATGAAAATGGAACACATCCTTACCTCATCAATCAAATATTAAAATTGTATATAAGTTTGAAAAACAAGATATTAAAAAGTATATATTTGAATAAAAATATGATATTATATTGAATAATATATTCTAAAACATATGCCTTATAGTAGTATAGTTGCTGTTTTTAGCCTCCTATTCATCGCTTTCCCTGCTGTGGCCCAGCAGCAGATACCCTTTGTGATACGCAATTTCGAAAAACAGGAATACAAGGCCGAGAGTCAGAACTGGTCCCTCAACAAAGCGCTGAATGGCTTTATCTATGCTGCAAATAATGCCGGTCTGCTCGAATATGACGGAGTAGAGTGGAGTTTTTATCCTTCTCCAAGTGGGAACGTACTTCGTTCGGTGGCTGTCGATCAGCAGGGCAGGATCTACACCAGCGGATACCGGGAGCTTGGTTACTGGCAGAAGAACGAGAAGGGAGCGCTGCTTTATACTTCCCTGAACCCCCTGGCCGAAGACCTGTTCTCACAGAACGAGGAGTTCTGGAATACGGTGATTATCGGGGAAAATGTTTATTTCCACTCCTTTACTTCGCTTTTTGTTTACGATGGACTTTCCTTCCGGGTGGTCCGTCCCGGAAACCTGATCAACTCGATCAGTAAATCGGGCACTACCCTCCTGGTAGCCCTGCAGGATGAGGGTCTCTTCCAGGTAAAGGACACCCTGCTTGTGCCTTATCTGGTTGATGCTGAAATCAGGAACCACCAGATTCAATTCTGTCTGACGCTCCAGGATTCGAGCCTTCTGATCGGTACTGCCTCGAATGGATTATTTCGTTTCAAAGAAGATAGACTATTTACCTTCATCCCTCAATGGACCCCGTATTTTTCTGTGAACACCCTCAACAGGGGTGCCATCACCCTTGAGGGTAATATCGTTTTAGGAACCCTGCTTGACGGAGTAACGATCTTTGACAAGGAAGGAAATTTTCTGCACCGGATCAACCATGAGAACGGCCTGCAGAACAACACCATCCTGGGGATCCATTGTGATGAAGAGGATAACTTATGGATTGCAATGGACCGTGGAGTGGATTTCATTTCTATCCAGGTAGACCCTTCCTATACACTTTATAATTATGAGGAGATTGGAGCCGTTTACTCTGCAGCTATATACAAGGGTGATCTCTATCTCTGCACCAACCAGGGCGTTTTTTACCGCAACTGGGAGAATGATAAAGAGCGCTTTCGCTTCATCCCCGGAACCCAGGGTCAGGCCTGGAGCTGTGATGTGTTCGACGGGCAATTGATTGTGGGGCATAATACAGGCACATACAGAATAGAGAACCATACAGCCAAACAGCTCAGCACTGTCACCGGCGGATTCAGCATGATCCGGGATCCACTGAAGCACAATCTGCTGGTGCAGTCGACCTATACCAATATTGTGTTTTATGAAAGGGAGGGTGCAAACTGGCAGTATGCATACCAGCTGAACGAATTCCAGGACCTGATCCGGTACATCCAGCTGGATTATTTCAACAATATATGGGCCAGCCATATGCACCGGGGCATCTACCGGCTCAGGCTGGATGATCGGCATGAGGCCATCACCGGAAGCACTTATTACGGGGAAGAAGTATTTGGGAAGGACTACGACATACAGGTCTTTACCATCAGCAACAGGATCGTGTTTTCCACGGGCGAACATTTCTATACTTACAATGACTTAAGCGACAGCATCATCCTGTATGAGCAGCTGAACCAGGCCCTGGGAGTCCATGCCAGAGCCCATCGGGTGGTTTACGCAGGCGAGGGTCACTACTGGTTCCTCGGAAAAAGCGGTATCGGGCTCTTCAGGGTCACCGATGAGGGGATCTCTAAAATCAGGGAGTACCCCGCTGAACTCTTCAGCGAGCACCTGGTGGCCGGCTACGAGAACATTATACCTATTAGTCGGACCGAAGGATTATTGTGCCTGGATAATGGCTATGCCATCTTGCGTGCTAATTTGCCCGATCGCTCGGCCGATATCGGGGATAAGCAACTACTGGTGAAACAGATAAGCATCAGGGGGCGCTCGGGCATCAGCGAGCAACTGTCGCTGGATCAGCATACCATCCGTATTCCCTACAACAAAAACAGCCTGAGCCTGGGTTTTGCCTTCCCTCATTTCTCGCCCGGCCTGCACTCCTTCCAGTCATATGTGGAGGGATTGGACGTGGACTGGAGTGCACCCCTGGACAAACCTGTATTTGAATTCACCCGGATCCCTGCCGGAGAATACACCATCCGGGTAAGAGCCTTTAACCAGTGGAAACGAAGCAGTGAAGAGACCCGCATCAATTTGCTAGTTGAAAATCCCTGGTACCTCAGCCAGGCAAGTATCATCGTTTACCTGCTCTTGATGATCGTACTCTTTCTAAGCACCCGCTACCTCCTTTTAAGGCGGATCAGGGCCAGGGAGCAGCGCATTAAAAACAGCAAGGAACAGGAGCTGGTGAGGCTCAGAAACGAAAAACTCAACGCTGACCTCTCCTTCAAGAGCCAGGAGCTGGCCAACTCGACCATGTCCATTATCAAGAAGAACGAATTCCTCATGGAGTTGAAAGAAATCCTGAAGGCCCAAAAAGATGACCTGGGCACCCGCTACCCCGAGAAATACTATTCAAGAATCATCCGCAAAATCGACAACAACATTTCAAGCATAGACGACTGGAACGTTTTTGAGATCCACTTCGAAAAAGCCCACGAGAAATTCCTTCAAAAACTCACCTCCAAATACCCCCATCTATCCCACAGCGACCTTCGCCTCTGCGCCTACCTGCGTATGAACCTCAGCTCCAAGGAGATCGCCCCCCTCCTCAGGATCTCCTACCGCGGCGTCGAAAACCACCGCTACCGCCTCCGCAAAAAACTCCTTTTAAAGAAAGACGTGAACCTTACCGATTTTATCCTGTCTCTATAAACAGATGAAACAGAAGTGAAATTTTTTGCTAATTTTGCAGTCCGAAGCAAACATTTGGTCGGATTTCCGCCGCAGGCGGATAGGCGCTGTTCTGCAAAACCAGGTACAGCAGAGTAATCCGCAGCGGATTTGACAAAGATGAATTAAAATATTGGTCGGTTTGCCGAGTGGCTAGGCGCTGGTCTGCAAAACCAGTTACAGCGGTTCGAATCCGCTACCGACCTCAATATGAAAACCGAACTATCTGATAATAAAGAAGTTCGGTTTTTTGTTTTACCCCTTTTGGCGTACAGTTGGCGTATTTTCTGAGAATTTTCAGATTTGATAGATCTGTACAAGGTTTTCATAGGGATTAGTTACTTCTGTTCTTGGCAAGAGCCTTATCAATATCACCCTGAGTGAACCTAACACGAGTTCCCAAACGGGAACATGTGATCGCTCCCTTTTTTACATAGGTATCCAAAGTTGAAAGACTGATGTGGAGTATTTCACATGTCTCATAGCGTGTGTAAAATTTCATTTCATCTGGAGCATCATTTTTCACTGTCATTGTTTCAAGTACAGCTTCTCTGACCATTTGTTTTAACTCATCTGGGGTGATTGTCATTGTAAATCCTGTCATCATATTTCATGTCTTTTTTATAAAATATAACGAAAATAGAGGACATTATCAACCCCTGTGTTCCTTTATTGACGCTAAATGTAGGGATCCTGAGGGGATTTGCCTTGAGGTTCTGGCTGTTTACTTTATAGTTGGAAGAATTGGGGTAATTATGACATAGTCCTACTGATTGGCAGTATAAGCATGACAATTTAGAATGGTGATGTCAGATTGGCAGTTAAAAATGGCGGATTTACCTGATTATTTGGTATTTCTGCCTTGGTATGGTTTGTGCAGATTATTTAGAAATAATAGCCGGGTCAAGACCGGCAGGTACGTTTTATGCAAAGTGCACATTAGTGTTCCACACGCAGGATTTGGCTGACGTGTGAAGGGTGATTCCAATTTCACAAATCTGGAGGCATAAATCTACAAGATGTGTCCCTGGAAGAGTGAAGAGAGTTACACTTGATTCGACTTGAGTTGTTGCTGTCATAGTATTGATAAGTATTAACAAAGTTACGAATCTTATTCTACTAAAGAGTGGCGTTGTGTATTGCGAAAGTAAGAAGCAACTTCAGGATTGTATCTGCCAATAGGTAAGCCACGACCGGCTATTATTTTTTTATCGACATGAAAAACGAATGGCTCCAATTCAAGAAGTACCCTCATATAGGGAAACCATTGACTAAGAAAAAGGATGAAGGTTGGGTAAAAGCCTATGTAACCAATCCTGAAAAAATAGCCAAACATAAATTCGTTCCATTACTTCACAGGACCATCAGTAAACGTAAGTTCAGACCAGATGCAGGTGCTCCGAAAAATACAAGCGGGAAAAGACAACGTTTAGCTGGTGAGCCAAAAAAAAGGGATATTTTCTATTCTTCTCATTTGGATTCGATTATTTATGGCTATTACAGTCATAAACTTACCATTGCATATGAAGAATTCTTAAAGAATAAGCCCTATGGCTCTGTTGCAGTTGCATATAGAAGAATCCCAAAATTAAATGGCCAAAGCGGGAATAAGTGTAATATAGAATTTGCATTTGAGGCATTTGATTTTATTGAAAAAAACAAAACAAGAGAGCTCTCAATAATAGTTGCTGATGTTACTTCATTCTTTGACAATCTCGACCATCGAATGCTTCATTCTCAATGGAAACGAGTTTTGGATGTGAATACTCTACCTGATGATCATTATGCTGTATATAAAAATCTGGTTGCAAAAAAGTATGTCAATGAGAATGAGTTGTATAATAGATTCCAATCTAAGTTAATAGTTGAGCGGTTTAAGCCTCATGATACTTCACAAACTGAACTTAAACGGAAAAGTGTCAGTAAGATATACAATATGCGTAATGAGCGAGTTGTGGCTTTCTGCGAAACTGACGAATTCTTTGATGAAGCAACTGACCTAATTCGAGTTGACAAACCATATAAGAACGCTCTTAGAGAATCTCTTGATAAGGAAGAGATAAAGGGCATTCCTCAAGGTACGCCAATCAGTGCTACGCTTGCAAATATTTACATGTTAGATTTTGATGATAGAGTATATGCGGCGGCTTCAGATTCAAAAAGGAATGCTTATTATCAGCGATATAGTGATGATTTAATTATAGTCTGTGATAGAAAGGATGAGGATTTCTTTTATCAATTAATCCAAGATGAAATTGAAGTCAAAGCTCACCTGAATATTCAACCTAGAAAGACAAATGTTTACCGATATGGATTAAATCAAAACTCCGAGTATATTGGAGGAATAGTTGAATCCGGGAAGGTCAGTCAGAATAAACAGTTGGATTATTTGGGGTTCACATATGATGGTAAAAAAGTACGTGTAAAAACAGCGGGTTTCTCGAAGTTTTACAGAACGATGAAAAGATCATTTAGAAGAGGAGCACATTTCGCAAAAGAGGCTCATATACCTTCCGATTCTTTATTTGAAGCACGTTTGTATAAAAGATTTACTCATGTTGGATCAAAGCGACGTCTTAAATGGTTACCTGATCCTGGAAGCCCAACTGGATATAGCCGTTCAGTTCAATATGATTGGGGGAACTATATAAGCTATTTAAACAAAGCTAACTCGGTAATGAAAGAAATAAATGGTGATGATACAATCAAGAATCAGTATCGTAAAGTATGGAGGAATTTCCATGAAATAATGAAACAAACCTACATGGAAATTGTGGGCTCAAAATCGACTAATCAATAAACTCACAGGATTTTTATGATTCAGGTTCTTTCAATCTTTTTAATTTCAACTTTTGCTCTCGGGGATATCTCGTTTTCAAATCTTTCAGGCCAGGGATTCTTATCAGTTCTTTTCATCAAAATCCCTGGATGTGGCAGGCAAATGAAGTTCCTTTGTAATCCACGAATCTCTTTATTATAAACACTCCCATTCAAATACTCTTTCGCTTTCCTATCTGACAGATTAAAGATCACTTTTGTAACCTCCATTCCCAGTAAAATAATAACGTAAGGTTTACATATTTCAATTTCGGTATCTAATCTTGCCAGACTTTTAGCTGCGTACTCAAGGAATTTTGATCGATTCTCCTGAATGTCTTTTTTGCCAAGTTTTATGTACCGGTTGACATGGCCTTCCTTAAAAAGAAATGCTTTCACTAAATCAGTTATCCAACAATCTGATCGTTCAATACCGATCCGGTCAAGAATAACTTCATTAAGTTCTTTGCCTGAAGGGATTGTTCTTATTCGGGTTCCGTCAAAGTATGATTCATTCGAAAATGGTGAGTCATTATCAGCAACTGGAGTATCAGCAATTCCGTCGACTGCATAAAATTTGGCTGAAGGATAGGCCCCAACTATCATAACTTTATTCAAGACAGTTTCAATTGGTACTAACACATTGATCGGGGTACCGAACAGGTATGTATAGTCTTCAGGATATCCAATCTCTTTTTTGTAATTCCGAAAGCAGTCTTTTTGATACTCAGAAACAGTCATTATAAAAGATTAAATTGTTAATATCTATAGCCAACTATGTCTGAATACCAGCATTCAACTTATCCTATAATTGAGTTAAGTTTTTCTTGCCATTTCTTGAAACCAGAAGCATCAGTTCTATTATGAGATATTGTCTTAAACCGGATATCTTCACTTATTTTCCCCTCCTTGTATGCCAGCTTATAAACTTCTCTACCTAATCCTCTAATGTATTCAATTGCTTTTTCAAATTCAGAGTATAGTGAGATCTCTGACAGTTTATTTGTTTCTAAATACCAGATGTAAGTGGCGTGTGAATCTAACAGTTCCCAAATGAGAAAAGAGTTTGTTTCTGTACCATATGAGAAAATGAATCCAAAAATCGGATGGATGGTAAAACGTATTTTCTCTGTGTTTTGGTGTAAATCCTTCGCAAGAAAGGACAGGTGAAGTTTATTCTTCTTGCCTTCAACGTTTATGAAATGGTTTATTACATCTTCTTCTGATTGGTTAAACACATTTATTCCAGCAGAAGGATCATTCATTACCTGAAACAGTTCTTCTAAATCGAGGATAGATTTTGTTTCTTTCTGACTGGGTCTTTTAAGGATATTGGTTCTTTTAGTTTTGATCGCCTCAATAACGGACTCATCAATTTCTTCCAAATCAGGACACTTGAATTCCTCATTGGTTATCTTATCTGAATATATATCATAGTCAAAGTCAACAAACACCTTCACAGTTTTGCGCCCAAAATACCTTATAAAGAATTCTTTAATGTAATCAAACTCTTTTCGAAATGTTGAGTTGTGAATTACTATTCGTATTTCCTTGTCCGGATAATTGAGTTTTTTCAAGATTGACACAAATCCTTCATGAAATTGAAGATCACTAATGTTAATTCGAAATACTTCTTCGATCCTTCTATTAGTTGAGTACACCTCTGAATCAATTAGTTTGTCGCCAGTTTTTTTTGACTTTGGAATTGTCCATAGATTGTTATTTGAATCATGTGCTGACCTCTCTGGCACCCCAGTGAAAAACTCTTTAATGGCAGATTCCTGATAGCTTGAGAGCTGAATTTCTACTTGTTGCCAGTCAAGCAAGTCAAATTTAATCCTGTTGAAAGGGTACTTACATTTTTGATTTTGAAATGAATCTATTCCCTGTGGCGAGTAGTCAAATACTTTCACTGATAACTCTTCATTCAATTTAGAAAACCCTATCAATTCTACTTCCCAGAAAACCTCTTCGGGTTCAGTCCTAAACTTCAAATGCTTATTAGGAATATTGGTGTTTTCTATTCGGATAGAATCAGATCCATTGAAATAGATTTCAGTATTGGTGATTTTTAGGAATATGGTTTTCATAAAATAGACAATTCACAGATTTGAAATCTAGCTTAGTCATCAACTTTCTGAAATAGGTTAGGATTAAGATTTACCCTATACCCTAATTTATACAGAATTATCTCTTCCAGTTTTTCCCGGTATTTCCCGAAGTCCATATTTGAAATACCACAATTATATCCAAAATATACATTCTTAATTTTGATTCTCGGGTTTTTTATGAAATAGTCATCGGGGACATATAACCTTCGATCATATCTGTGATCAACGGGCTTTATATAAGCAGATTCATTATTTACCCATAGTTTCAAAGGGAAGTATTCTGTAATTCTTGGTCGATCATCAAATCTAAATTCTGAATTGCAATGAGTAATACTAGCTTCGTCGTCAATAAACGGATAGTATGATGACAATCTAATTTCTGATTCAGAATTATAGTCTGGGTGCTTATGATAGGCGAGTAATTTACCTAAGTCAATATTTAATTCTGCACCAGAATATTTCTTCTCGAGAACATCTAAATCTTTTTTTAATGAAATAAGATCAAATGGAATTTCATAGTAGACTTTCGACAACATATACTTCTCTGTAGCATCAATATCATTTTCTATTGTGAATTCAATACCAACTCCACCATAATCCCTTCCATAGACTTTCCACAAATAGTCATTTTTGATTAGTTCAGCCTCACAACAGGAGAAAGTAAATAAATAGGTTTTAGAATGTTCTATCGAATATCCCGGAATACTCAATTTTTGTGCGGCGTATTCAAATTCTGTTGGGTCATTAGAGTTGTGTAAATTATATAACCTTATTTCTCTACTATTAATAATGGATGTAAGATTTTGGAGGGATGTCCAATGGATGAACTTTTGGTTTCCATCATAATAGTACTGTCCATTTTTGTATGCTGATATATCATCGGTTAAATCAGCATGAAAAGAGGCGGCGGAATAACCAAATGATTTAATCCAGAGTCTTGGTATGTATTTTTGAATCTTATCAAGAAATTCAGATTCTATATTATCGAGAAGTTCTACTTGTGACATGTATTAACTCTTTGTATTTATAACTACTCGGTAATTAACAGGAGTTTTTTGGATTCGTGAATCTTGTGGATTGAAAGGGTTCTTAATCGGCCAGACTTTAGGTGTTTTGGATGTAACCTCAAAAACAATATATATATAGTAGTTCTCTAATTTTTTCCCTGTCTTCAATTCATTAG
The DNA here is from genome assembly GCA_964601975.1 of uncultured Bacteroides sp. Lineage (GTDB taxonomy): Bacteria > Bacteroidota > Bacteroidia > Bacteroidales. The sequence continues at coordinate 5,725 of CAZRPW010000041.1, read as the reverse complement.
CAGTATAAAAGAAATTTGCTTGTCCAGGTTTCCTTGTTGTAGCTTTTACTTCAATATATCTTTTGGTTCCATCATCATCGAAAGATTTTATATCGTATCCAAGTGAATCGTCATCTAATGATACACGTTCAATATCATTTGTTAAATCATCCCGTCCGCACTTATTAAGCCTAATCTGTTCAAGATCCATTACTATCTTTTCTCCTCGAGCGCCTAACAGTCTTTTTCTTTTTGCTTCTTGATCATAATCCGGGTTCCCTGTTTTTTTATTTGATGAGGTAGATGATGAGGATTCACTTTGAACAGAATCGGAAATTTTCAAGTCTATGAATTCTGCTTCTGGGTTTATAGGAAAATGTGGGGGTAAATAATCATTGGTAATATTCTTCTTGCCGGTCTTTTGATTTGGATCATCCCTGTCTCCCTTGTCTTTTGGGGGACTCCCAGGGTATTTTGAATATAGAAACGTTGCGAATATATCATTACTCCATTCTTTCATTACAGGATCCTGATTTTTAAACTCAAACAGAGCTTCTCGCCTGAAAATTTCATTCCCCTTGATTAAGGCATTTGTGTCAAGGTCAAATGCTTTTAAATAGTAATTGAGATGACCGGGTGAAAAGATATTTAGGTATCTCTCGGGGAAATAGGTACTAAGGATTTTCCCCTTGAACATTGGTGATAGCATATTTTTTGCTATTCCATGCAAATCCTCAGCTTCTCCGAGTTCTACTAATTCAATAATTGACTCCTTAATATTTATAAAAGCCTCATCTACGTTTGAACCAAACTTTTGAGTTATTTTGAATTCTTTCTTTAGGTTGATATTCTTCTTCTTCGCATATTCTTTTTCTTCTTTTGTATTTCCAAAATAGATACCAAATTTACTTGCAGTAGCCCCCAATATTCTTCCGAGACCATCTAAATCTCTCTCAAGACTGTGACAGAAGTTGTATTTAACATCACTATTCTCAATACCCAAAGAGTACTCTTCAATCTTCATTGAATTAATCTTGCTGATAGAGAAGTGCTTTGCTAATCTGTTTCGAAGATCGTATATCGACTTTCTGGTTTTTTCAATATCCTCTATTTGCAGAGAGAAAAGTGCTTGTGCATCACGAAGGTCAAGTATGTTCATGATTGTTGATTGGGATTTATATGTGATAGTTAGTTCACCATTAACCTTTCAAATTCTCAAAAATCTGCATTAAATATTGTTTGCTGCTCTCAATAAACAACACATTATTCTTAGCGAATTCATTTTTGGTCACTTTCCCATCACTCCATACTTTTTGAACTTTATCAAAAGGCGTAACCGAAAGAATATAGGCTGAGATACTTACTTCAACACCTTTCTTATCCTTTTTCAAATCAGATTGAATCTTTGTTTCTAAGACCCTCACGTCATCTTTACACCACAACACTTTTGGGTTGTTGAAATTGGTTTCGCCCAATAATATTCCTTTCGGATCAAGGAAGTATATGTTTTGCTTTGAACCATCTATTACCCATAGAATGAAATCAGGATAGAATGATGAACTTTCCATAAAGAAGCCTATACCTTTAACGGATAGATTTCTGAGTACAAAAAGCTGTTTTCCTTCAAACTGTTTTGATTCTCGAACATATTCCCTCAAATGATTGATGAAATCTCTTTCTCCCTCATTGAGGCGAACCGGAACAGTTTTTATCTCCTTAAATTTCTTACCATCTGCAATGGATGCTATTGGAGAATATAAATGTTTATCGAAATGAATAGATGGAAGTGTCTTGTCATCCCTCTCGTATATGTCTTTAATTTTGGCTCCCAATTCTTCAATGAAGGATTCATGCTTTTTAGGTACTTTGATAATCATTGTATGAGAAGCTGGGAACATGGCTGAATGCGTATTATGATCAAGCATATCATAAGTCAGATATTTAGACAGGAACGCCTTTTCCTTATCTGCATAATACTTGTTAATATAATCTTTGACCAGACTTATCGCAACTGCCTGTATTTTCCCAGAAATGGCTTCATTGATACCAAACTGTCCTTTGTGGCTGTACAAATTAAAGCACCCTTCATTTACCAACTGAACAAGGGTGTCCGTCTTGATGATTAGGTTGTGATAGCCCTTAAGCACTTTGTATCGGTAGGCTTCCAATTTGATTGTATTGAAGTCTACAAACTCTATATACCCTTTAAGGAAGTTTTCGTTATAACCTTGGGCATCTTCGGCGACCTGACTATTGAAACCTCCTGCAGCAACACTGATTTTATTTCTAAGGTCAATGGTTACTCTTTTGGTTACATCATTTTTATATTCTAACACAATGATTTCATCCTTAAAGACTTTGTCTTCTTGCTTTCGGAAGGTCATTATATTTCCATTCCATTGTTTTTCATCGTTCAGTTTGATGTCAATGGGATAGTTAGTGTAATCTGGCACTTCCTTTTCTATTTCAACCAGAAAACGATTCATATACGATGCATTTAAGCCCATGATAGATATGGTTTGTAACGCCCGAATATAATAAGCTGCATTGGCTTCTTCTCGCTTTAACGAAAGATTTTTCCCTTTCAATCTTACACCTCGGCCAAAGAGTTGAATGATTTGCGAACCTTCACTTTTACCCATATTCATTAAGCCCATACTGGATACTCGCCAGGAATTCCATCCCTCAATGAATTTTTTAGAACCAATAAGAATGTTAATTGTTGAATTGGTTTCTGAAATGCCGTGAAATAAGGATTTTGTAAAACTATCGTCTTGAATTGTCAGATCGCCATCTGTATCAGATTCCAATGTCTTTGCATATTTGGGTACATCGCCAATATTGATGACTGCAAAGTATTGGTCGCTGGTTTTTGTTTTTAGTCCAATTTCTCCATCTGCCTGCTTTACTTGAAAGGCCTCTATATTCCCAATACCATTGAATATTTTGGTAAGTATGGTTTCTGCTAATGGTCTCTCCTTCCTCAAATACTCGAAATGTCCTTTAAAAATATCATTGCCGTCCGCATCATTTAATCCAGAATCTTCATTCAAGATTTTGTTAATGTCAGTTTGTAAGGCTGCCGGTGATGAAAGAGCATATTTGAAAAACTTGACAATACGGGAAACATCAGAGATACTTTCCTTATCTGTTTTGGTCAGGCTGCTAGTTGATGAACTAATTACCCTGCTACCAACAAATACCCATAGAGGCTTTTCAATATTATATACCCGAAGCTCTTTCTGATTCTTATCAAACAACTCCAGTTGCTCAAAGTAGCCTAACAAACTTGCCGTAAGTAAGAGTTTGTTTTGCTCTTCGCTATAATCGTTTTTTGTGTCCAGATTATATACACTAAAATCTTTACCGTAGCCATCCGTGTAGAAATGGCGATAGGAGTAGTCAAAAATGATTGACTTGCCGTATTCTTGTAATAAGTCTTTGGTACTGTTTGTGATGATTTGACCGAAAGTAGCCGAATATTCAAAGGTTAAAGAACCTTCTCCACGGGTAAGGTGCTCACGCAAGTTTTTCCAGGCACGTTCTTCTGACTTTTGCCCTTTGTGTCCTTCATCTATGAATACCAAATTTTTGGATTCAGAGAAATAGTCAACATCCACACTCACACCTTCACCTTCTTTGTTTTTTACCAACTTAGTAATTTCCAGAATCAGGAGCTCTCCCTCTTTGGTTTTAAGACTTTCTTCACTGCCCGAATAAAGCTTGGCTGGAATGCCACTTTCTAAACAGCTTTCATAGTGCTGACGGCTTAAACCTTCATTGGGGGTAATGAGAATGATGTTTTCCCATTCTTTGAAGTATTTTGTGATCTGCCAATAGTTACAGTGCATGAGTAGGGTTTTACCACTACCAGTAGCCATCCAGTAGGCTAATTTTTTCAGGTCGGATTTCTTATAAGCTTCTATTTCCTTAAAATCTTTGCAATCTTGCATGTACTGATTCAGTTGATTGATAAGATTCGCTGAATTGTTGCTGTATAAATCAAAGTAGTACTCTGTGAAGAGTAATGAAAACCATTGGTAATATTTGAAGGTTAGAAATGGTTCAGCTCTATTATCACGAAGCTGCTTTTCGTATCCCTGTATAGCTTCATCGTACAATTTTATAAGACTGTCTTCAATATGCTTGTCTGAATTAGCCATTAATGCACTGGCAAAAATGGTATAGCCCGTAGAGCTAACCCCAGACTCTTTGTTGTTAAACTCATCTCGGAGGTCTTCAAAGGCTTCATAACCTAGCTGACGGAGGATATATCTAAATAGAACAAGTTGTTTGCCCAGTTGCATGATTATGAAAGCATTTTGTTTTTGAATATTTCTTCTACGGGTTGGTAGCCTTCTATGTGTGCTTGGTCATTGATGTAAAGCAGATCATAGGTAAAGGCTGTTAATTCTTCTTTTAAGACTGCTGAATCTGTTTGGAAATCATCCAACGTCCAGTCTTTTACTGAACGCCATACTACAGCTATTTTCTTGTTGTTGTTGTTGTGACCGATGATGAATTGGTACTTCTTCCCATTGATTTCTTTGGTAATGCACTTTTGCATGTGCAGACCAATGAGGTAGTTAAAGGTTTCAACCAAATCCACTGCTTGCACAGTATCGTAAGTAAAGCCATCCCATACTTTGAGATTGTAATCCCACGGGTCTTGCATGGCAGAAGTGTTAACCAAGGTTTGGCTGCCTTTTGTCTCAAATTCCAAAAAGTATTTAGGTATGTACTGGTCAAACTCCAATGCTTTTTGCACCGCATCTTCCGATGCATTGAAGGCAATGTTTTCCATTGCTTCTTCGTATTGCTCCAGACGTTGATATTTGAAGAATACCCCAAGACCGTTCATACTGTTGTTGTTGGGAGTTCCATCTTTCCAATCAAAGGTGTATGCTATTTTTTTAATTCGAGGGATGTCAACTGAATATATATATTGACCTTGTTCGATCATAATACATTTTCGATTTCCTCCATCTCTTCGATTAAGCAGTTGAACTGCATGAAATGTCGTGCCGGATCCAGGGAAATAATCTAGAATTAGATCGTCCTTGTTATCCGAACTAAGCCAGATACAATCATAAACAGCGTGAACAGATTTAGGATATGAAAATATCTCATGCTTGGAAAATAAATCTTTGAGTAATGCAGTTCCATGCTCTGTAGCGGAATACTTGGCATCCGTCCAAACAGTTGTTGGCTGAACTCCTTTATTTGGTCTTCTCTTATAATAAATGAAAATTGCGTCATTTTTCTGCTTTTCTGCTTTTAGATGACCACTTTGTTTTATGATACTTTCATAACCTAAATACCATCGTCCCAAATCTCCATTGTCTTTCACTGGAAATACAATCTTTTCATTTTTAGTAGGTTCCTCAAGCATTTCGAATGACTCCGTGTCTTCATTGTATTTTAATTCTGGGACACGAACCTCAAATAATTCATTTACAAAAAGAGGGTAATGCATTGTTGGTCTATCAGTTCTTAGTGAGCCAGAACCTGCTTTTCTCAACATTTCCCAGAAAAACGATCCGATTTCATCCGATTCTCGGTATCGTGCTAATTGTTCTTCGTCTCTAGGGTACCGGTTAATCTCAATGTCATAAGAATTACTAGCGAAGATTGCATATTCGTGCGATACTGCAAATCCACTTGGAATTGGTCTTCCAGATGGTTTTATTCTTATTGATACAGTTCCAAGTATTTCTTTGAATTGAATACCCAATAGTCCGATTAA
>CAZRPW010000040.1:31480-34483 GCA_964601975.1 uncultured Bacteroides sp. | reverse complement strand
AACCATTTACCAATAACCATTTACCAATAACCATTCACTAATAACCATTTACCAATAACCATTCACTAATAACCATTCACTAATAACTAATAACCATTCACCATTTACCAAACATACAACGCTTCTTTTTACTGCTCCTGAGCATTGGGGTACTTACTGCCTCCTGCGATCGCACGTTCACGCCGAAACCTGCCGGGTATTTGAGAATCGATACCCCGAAAAAGGAATACAGGCTATATGACGATCAACCCTTCTACAGTTTTGAGATCCCGGTTTACGCCAGGGTTATTGAGGACAACAGGGCGGGTGAAAACGGTTGGGTCAACCTGGTGGTTCCGCAGGTAAACGGCACCATCCACCTGAGCTACAAGCCCGTAAACGATAACCTGGGAGATTACATTACAGACTGCCGGACGCTGGCATACAAACATACGGTGAAAGCAGACGGGATTGAAGAGACTCCCTTTATTGACAGAGAGGATAAACGTTTTGGAATGGTCTATGACCTGAGTGGCGATGTGGCATCTGCTGTACAGTTTTTTATAACCGACAGCACCACACACTTTCTGAGGGGTTCACTTTATTTCAATTGCCCACCCAACCGGGACTCGCTGAAACCGGTGATCGAATTCATGAGGGAGGACATTATGAAGCTCATTGAGACCACAAATTGGAAGTATTAATTCACAAGCGATTTTTAGATTATGTTATTGTCCTTGTGTAACTTACCAGAACAACACTTTCATCCTCTTTTGTGAAAATAATGAAAGTGTTGTATTGGACGTTTCATATTTGTTTAACTTAGGCCATACTTTATAAGGACCTGAACAACGATATTGTGGGGGTATTTTTGAAGACTGAAATATTACCAGACTGTCATCTGGGTGTGTGGGAGATTACAGAGGATTACGATTCCCTATACGGAATGGTAGATCTGGCTACTGTGGAGAAGACCAAGTTGGATAGCTTCAAGAACATCAGCAGGAAAGTTGAATGGCTCAGCGTTCGTGCGCTGGTGAAGAGCATGCTTGGGAAAGATACCAGGATCCTTTATAATGCCGAGAACAAACCCTTCGTGAGGGGTAACACTCACAAGATCAGTATATCTCACTCCAATAATCTGACCGCGGTCATGATCAGCAAAGACAAACTGGTGGGTATCGACCTGGAATTCATGTCTGGAAAGATCAGCAAGGTGGCAGATAAATTTATAAATGAAAATGAGCATATTACCGAGGATGCTGATCTGAAGAAATACCACCTCTATCTCCACTGGTGTGCCAAGGAAGCTCTTTATAAAATTCTCGACAAGCAGGATATTAATTTCAGAGACGGGCTTACTATTTCACCTTTCGATCCGGAAGAACATGGTTTTATGAATGGTCATGTGATCAATGGTACCGGGGAAGAGGATATTGAACTTGAATACCTTCAACATGAAAATTATGCACTGGTCTGGTGCGTGAAATAATGAACAGTTTCTACGAAAAATTAGTCGACAGAAGCAAGAAACGCTTTGCACTGCTGGTGGACCCGGATAAGCAGGATGATGAATCCATGGATACACTAATGGCTCATATCAACCAGCATCCCCCCGACATGGTTTTGGTTGGCGGGAGTATCCTGTTTAATCCCATCGATCTCGCCATCACTTCACTTAAACTGGGAACCAAGCTGCCGGTATTCCTCTTCCCCGGAAATGTGATGCAGCTTTCAGACAGGGCTGACGGAATTCTGTTTCTTTCACTGATTTCGGGCCGTAATCCCGAGTTTCTTATCGGAAATCATGTACTGGCGGCCCCCCACCTGAACCGCTCAGGTATCGAGGTAATCCCTACAGGCTATATGCTGATTGAGAATGGCCGCTCCACCACGGTGGAATATATAAGCAACACAAGGCCCATCCCCAGTGGAAAATGTGACATTGGTGTTGCCACAGCCATGGCAGGTGAAATGCTGGGTATGAAGGCTATTTATCTGGAAGCGGGAAGCGGGGCTGAACACTATGTGGGATGTGATATGATTACAGCCATCCGAAAGAATATTTCTCTCCCCCTTATTGTGGGAGGAGGCATCAATACTGCTGAACATGCCGAAGAGGTATTTAATGCAGGCGCTGATATGGTGGTGATTGGAACTGCCATTGAAAAGAATCCGAACCTTATAAAAACCTTTTCCGCCCTCCGCGACAAGCTAAACAGGTCTAAGTAGTCAGTGCTTAGTGTTCAATGTTCACTGCTCGGTGTGCAGTGCTCAGGATTCAAGACTCAGAGAACCTTATCAGTAGGTAGGACACAGTTCTTAGGACACAGTTCTTAGGATATAGTTCTTAGGACAAAGTTCTTAGGACAAAGTTATCAGGATATAGTTATCAGGATATAGTTCTCAGGATATAGTTCTCAGGATATAGTTCTCAGCGATCAGTAGGTAGGACTCCGTTTTCAGCACAATACAATCCTCAGGACGTCATAGTTTTCAGCACAATACAATCCTCAGCGATCAGTGATGTACTATGATCTGACTCCTGCTTAAGTCATTGGGACCCTTGCCAGTTTCCACCAGATGTTTTATTGGGTTTTGTCTCATATCTTGAGTTTTTGTCTTGGGTTTAGTCCTTTTTCTTGGGTTTTATCTTGAGTTTAGTCCTTTTTCTTGGGTTTTATCTTGAGTTTAGTCCTTTTTCTTCGATTTCTCCTGGGTTTTGTCTATCCTTTCCTTTTTCTTGTCAGCGTTTAGATATAAATTATCCATTTATAAGCTTAATAGGTGTAGTTATGAATATTTTTATCTATCGCTAAATATAAATTATCCGCTAAAGCACCAAATAAGTTAATAACTAGATATTTTATATTCCTTTTACTCGACAATAGACTTCTGAGCATGAAACTATAATGGAGGTAATGGGATATGGCATCTCTATACTGGATCAGCCTCAACTGAGCAAGGCTGAAACAGGATCTGTACATTACAGAAATAAAAATGCTGTTGATAACGAGAATATCC
>CAZRPW010000040.1:0-31380 GCA_964601975.1 uncultured Bacteroides sp. | reverse complement strand
TTGCCATTTTCCGCGAGCGCAGCGAGCTATTTACCATTTGCCATTCCCTACTTACTGCATGCGAAGCATGCTACTTACCCACTTGCTTTTTTGCGCATGCGAAGCATGCATACTTCCCGCGAGCGCAGCGAGCTACTTAACAATATCCTGAATAACGATTCCCGTGGCATTATCGGGCATGGAGATCTCCATGAAGGAGGCGATGGTGGTGGCAATGTCGGTAGGTGACACACGATAGGGTATATTGGTCCGTTTGACCTTCCATCCATAAAAAATCAGTGGTACGTGGGGCGCATATTTGAACTCCAAAAATGTATTTTCCACCAGGTTGCTGCGCTCCACCCAACCGGGAGTCAGGTAGATAATCACATCGCCGGAGCGTTTCTGGCAGTAGCTGTTCTGTATACGCTGGAGGATGCCATCGGTGAAATGGTTCCTCTGAAGAACGTAGGCCTGGATGGCATTGGAAACACCGCCCATCTGGACCATAAACCTGGCTACGCGATTCTGCACCTCTTCGATTGCCAGTCCCGAGTCCTCGATGAGGTCGTGGTTCAGATAAATCTGGTGCGCATGGTAAAATGTAACCCAGTCGCCCTGACCGTAAACGGCATTAAGGTATGAGCGAAGCAAGGAAATACTGGTCCGGTAATTAAAGAACCCGGAGGGTATACGGTGTTCGGCCAGGTAACGAGGGTCCACTGCAAGGCCATTTTCGGCAGTGAGGTAGATCAGCACATTCTCCAGTCCCAGTTCACTGTCGATGAAATCCAGCAGATGGGCCAGGTCCTGGTCCATACGCAGGTAGGCGTCCTGCATCTCCACCGACCATGTGGTGTAACGGTTCGAAAGGTATTGGGTGGCGTTAAAGGCGATATGAAGCATGTCGGTCACATCGCGCTTCCCCAAATCCTCGCTCACTATGGCTGCTATGGCCATATCCTTGGTATAGGTATTTCCCCAGGGGGTGGTCATCAGCAGACTATAATCCCGAGCGTCCCTCCCTTTCCGGCTTAGCTTGTCCAGGTCATAAGGAAAGGTAATCTGTCCGTTGAACCCGGTCTCATACTCATTGTTGTCGAGCATCGACTCGGTGTATTCTGAAATGGGTAGCAGGGTCTCCCAGCTCCTCTCAAGGTAGATATCCCGAAAATTTCGCTTATTGAATTCCCGCACCCAGCCGGGGAGTGAATCGGCGTAAAAAGAACTGGTGGTCCATGAGGCCTTTTCCGGGTCGAGCCAGTAGGCACCAGTGGCCGTATGTCCGGCCATCAGGACCGACCCCATGGGATCCATAGACACCCCGATGGATTTGGACCGAAAGCGACTCTTGACCATGATCTCATCAGCCAGTGTCCGGCTATTCAGCGCTACCGGTGAATAGGGTCCCGATCCATAGCTACCTTCAATGGTGCTGCAATCTTTGTCATTGATGGAGTAGATGATCTCGTTGGAAACCCGATCATACCAGTAGTTTGCCACAATTCCATGGGCAGAGGGCATGGCTCCCGTTGCAATGGAAGCAAAGCCTGCACTGGGATCGGTGATCATATAATTATACCTGGCATTCTTGCAATATGCACCTGTGCTGGCCATCTTTTTAAACCCACCCTCTCCGAACTTATCCCAGTATACCGAAAGGTAGTCATACTGCATTCCTGAAATTGTGATCCCCACAATCAATTTAGGTTTCTGCGGGGGAATTTTCTGAGCGGCAATCGTGCCCACTATGGCAAACAATACAACAAGGCTCAGAAAGAGTCGGTTTAAAAAATTCATCTTCTCCTTTATCAAAATCAGATTCCCAGCAAGGTGGTAACCTGCTTATATACATTCTCGCCCGTGAAGCCAAGCTTCTCATCCAGCACAGTGTAAGGTGCTGAGTATCCAAAACTCTCAAGTCCGAATACGACACCGTTGGCTCCCACCATTCCCTGCAAAGTAACAGGCAGTCCGGCCGTCATACCGAATACCGGCACACCGGAAGGAATCACACTTTCCTGGTAGTCCTTATCCTGGTTCCGGAATACTCCTTCGGAAATCACAGAAACTACCCTGACCTTCAGCTTATTCCTTTCCTCCAACAAGGGAGCTCCTGAAAGCAGGGTGGCCACTTCCGATACGGAAGCCACCCTTACCACGTCGGGTTTGCCATTGCACTCCTGTACAATATAGGCACCTTTCTGAGCATCAAGGGCATCGCTGTAACGATCCGATCCGGCGCGAGCCGGCAGTGCGGGGATCCCCTGCCTTGAAAGAATCAGTGCTGTGGGTGTACGTGTATTCTCCATGGCCATCTTCCAGGCTACGGAGGTTTCAAGGGCATCGGCCGGACGAAGCACCATCACTGAGCGTTCTCCGTTATGGTTCCTGAGATGCTCCATCAGGCGAATCTGAGCCTCCTGCTCCACCGGCTGGTGGGTAGGTCCGTCCTCACCCACCCTGAATGCATCGTGGGTCCACACATATTTTACGGGCAGCTCCATGAGGGCAGCCATGCGGACGGCCGGCTTCATGTAGTCGCTGAATACAAAGAAGGTTCCAACCACGGGGATCACTCCACCATGAAGGGCCATGCCATTGGCAATGGCTGCCATGGTCAGCTCGGCCACACCTGCCTGCAGGAATGAGCCGCTGAAATTGCCGGGAGTAAATGCAGTGGTCTTTTTCAGATAACTGTCGGTCTTATCACTATTGGAAAGATCGGCCGAAGCTACAATCAGGTTCTCCACTTTTTCTGCCATGGCAGCCAGTACGGCTCCGGATGCACCCCTGGTGGCTGCACCAGCCTTCTGCTCGATGGCAGCAAAATCAATCTCAGGCAATTCACCACTCAGGAAGCGCTTCAGTTGCTTGGCTTTTTCCGGGTTGGCTTTCTCCCACTGAACCTGTTCTGATTTTTTCAGAGCAGCAGCACGACGCTTTCCTTCCAGAATCTGTCTCCATGCTTGCTCAACCTCGGGGAAGATCATAAAGGGATTCTCAGGATCACCACCCAGGTTGGCAATGGACTTTTTAAAGGAAGCTCCGGCACCCGAGAGGGGCATTCCGTGGGTGGAAGTTTGCCCTTCAAAATTATTTCCGTTCTCATCCACAGCACCCTTACCCATAATGGTCTTTCCAATAATGATGGTGGGGCGCTCCATCTCTTCATTTGCTGCCTTAAGCGCATCGAAGAGTTCCTCAGCATCGTTGCCATCGATGGTAATCACATTCCAGTTCCAGGCCTCATACTTCATAGCAGTATCTTCGGCCGTAACAGCTTCGCAACGGGTAGAAAGCTGAATATCATTTGAATCATAGAACATTACCAGCTGGCTGAGTCCCAGGTAACCGGCAATACGACCTGCTCCCTGTGAGATTTCCTCCTGAACTCCGCCGTCGGAGATGAAGGCGTAGGTCTTATGGGACATCCATTCACCAAAGCGCTCCACAAGGAAACGTTCAGCGATGGCAGCTCCCACAGCCATGGTATGACCCTGTCCAAGCGGACCGGAGGTGTTTTCAACACCCCTTGTGTGATCTACTTCGGGGTGACCAGGGGTCGGACTGCCCCACTGGCGGAAATTGCTCACCTCTTCCAGGGAAAAGCTACCGATCAGGGACAGGACACCGTAAAGCATGGGCGACATGTGACCGGGATCCAGGAAAAAACGGTCCCTATTGGGCCATGAAAGGTCGTCAGGATCGAAGTTCAGAAACTCGGAATAGAGCATTTCAACGAAATCGGCTCCACCCATGGCACCACCGGGGTGACCAGAATTTGCCTTTTCAACCATGGCTGCTGCCAGGATACGAATATTGTCTGATGATCTGAGGTGAATCTTACTGTTCATTGTGGGTATTTTTACAGGAAAAGAATTGAAGTTATTAAAACTGAAGGGCAAAAATACCTATTTATATTCATATAGGTAAATCCCCAGCTGGTTCTTTTTTCTTATTTTTGGGCCAAAGTTTAAACAAAATGGCATTAAAATGCGGGATCGTAGGTGTGGCAAACGTTGGCAAGTCCACCCTTTATAATTGTATGTCCAACACCAAGGTGGAGACTTCCAGTTTTGCGTTTACATCCAACAAGTCAAACCTCGGAATTGTCAATGTACCCGATCCCAGGCTATATAAGCTGGAAGAATTCCAGCCCACTGAAAAGGTAATCCCTGCCACAGTCGAGATTGTGGATATACCCGGACTGGCAAAAGGGGCCAGCCAGGGAGAAGGCGTTGGGAACAAATTCCTCTCTGACATCCGCAATTGTGATGCTTTGATCCATGTGCTTCGTTGCTTTGACGATGAGCAGCTTCCGCACATCGACGGATCGGTGGACCCGGTGCGGGACATTGAGACCCTCAACCTGGAGCTGCAGGTGAAAGACCTGGAAGCGGTGGAGAAGAAGATGGAAAAGCTTGCCAGGCTTGTCAAGACGGGCGACAAAGATGCGAAACGGGGACTGGAATTGATGGAGCAGTTCAAGGCACATTTCGAGGACTTCCAAAATGCAAGGACCCTCGAAGTCTCCGAAGCTGATAAGAAGCACACCGAGGATCTTTTCCTGCTCACCGAAAAGCCGGTGATGTATGTATGCAATGTGGAAGATGAGGCCGCGATTACAGGGAATGCCTATGTGGAGAAGGTGCGCGAGTATCTTGCCGGGGAGGATGCAGAGATTCTGATCCTGGCTGCCCGGTTGGAATCGGAGATTGCCGAACTGGAAGAGGAGGAGGATCGTAAGGAGTTTCTCTCCGATGCCGGACTGGAAGAACCGGGGGTGAGTAAGCTGGTTCGCTCGGCCTATTCCATGCTGAACCTGCTCTCGTTTTTCACCGTGGGTCCAAAGGAAATCAGGGCCTGGACCATCCGCAAGGGTGCCATGGCTCCGGAAGCAGCCGGGGCAATCCACAGCGACCTTCAGCGCGGATTTATCCGGGCCGAGGTAATTAAATACGATGACTTTGTAACCCTTGGATCGGAACAGGCCTGCAAGGAGAAAGGAAAACTCTCCGTGGAAGGAAAGAACTACGTGGTGGGCGACGCCGACATCCTGCACATTCGCTTTAACGTCTAAGCATGCGGCTTCGAGGTATGGGTAAGCAACTTCGAGGTACGGGTAAGCAACTTCGAGGTATGGGTAAGCAACTTCGAGGTACGGGTAAGCAACTTCGAGGTACGGGTAGGACACTGAGGGTCCTTCTTCCTGTTCTTCTTTTCCTGCTTACCTCATCCTCTAAAGGACAATGGCGGGAGGTGAAGCTGAACGACGGGGATATGGCTGCCGACCTGGCCGAAGCGCTCACCTTCACCAAATACCCTACCTACCCACAGTACCTGGAAATGATGCAGTATTTTGCTGAAAGTTATCCGGAGATTTGCCGGGTGGATACTTTTGGCACTTCCGAGGAAGGCAGGCTCTTGCTGGCATTGAAGATCAGCGACCATGTGTATCTTGATGAAGCTGAAGCGGCCTTCCTCTATACCAGCAGTATGCATGGAAACGAGCTCCTGGGCTATCCCATGATGTTAAGACTGATTTCATACCTGCTCTCTGGCTATGGAGGGGATGCGGAAGTGAACCGGCTGGTGGATGGGCTGGAGATCTGGATCAATCCCCTGGCCAATCCCGACGGCACCTACTTTCCAAACAACGATTTTTCTGTGGCCCAGTCAATCAGGGGAACAGCCGACAGCACGGATATGAATCGTGAGTTTCCAGATCCACTTAAGGGTGAAGCGGTGAATGACACTTCCGGGAAGGCGGTTGAAACCAAAGCAATGATGGCCTTTCTGCAGGAACATAGTTTTACGATGTCGGCCAATATTCACAGCGGAGCTGAGGTAGTGAACTATCCATGGGATCATACCTATGACCTGCATGCCGACGATGCCTGGTTTCGTTATATTTCGCGGGAATATGCCGACGAGGCAAAGGCAGCGGATCCGGAATACATGTCTCTGTTTACAGATGGGATCACCAACGGAGCGCTGTGGTATAAAGTTTTCGGGGGACGACAAGACTATGTCAACTACTACCTGGGAGGAAGGGAAGTGACCCTTGAACTCTGCTCCGAATTCAGACTTGCCAGTAAGCTGCTGGATGAATACTGGCAAAAAAATGAACGCTCCCTGCTCAATTACATGGCCCAGTGTTTATATGGGATCAGGGGCACCGTAAGTGATTCGGAGAGCGGATTGCCGGTGGAAGCCCTGGTGGAGATTCCCGGCCACGATCAATACCATTCGGCCATTCACAGCTCGGCGGCTCACGGAGATTTCTACAGGCTCATTGAGGAGGGCAGCTACGACCTGGTAGTCTCAGCCCCCGGCTACTTAACAGATACCATCATCGGGCTGGAAGTTGAGAACTACCAGGCCACAATGCTTGAGGTGAAACTGCAAGCCCTTCCCTCCTCCCTTGAAAACAATCATGCGCTTTCCTTCAGAATTTGGCCCAATCCGGCCAGCAGTGAACTCTTCATCCAGCCAGGTAAGGGACTTAAGGGACAATTGCTTATCACAATTTTTTCAACAGAGGGAATCATACTGGCTGAAAAACAAATTTACTCCACTGGGGAAGCGTTTTCGCTTCCGATTGAGATACTTAGACCGGGTTTCTACCTGCTCAGCATAAGCACTGGAGAACATACCCTGGTGAAGGCCCTCATCAAGGAGTGAGCTTGTTTGATGGAGCGATTTTTGTACTTTTAGCAAAGAAGCTGAAGTATGACAACGAAGACAAGCACCATAAAAAAACTGGCCGCCGGGCTAATTGGCGGGCTAATAATCACATTTTTGCCCGTGCAAATCAGCGGGCAGGATGTGCACCCGGGTTATACACCCACATCGAGAATCCTGTTTATTTTTGATGCCTCAAACAGCATGGCCGGTCAATGGGATGGGGCAAGGAAGATAGATATTGCCCGGGAGATTTTGCTGGATATGGTCGACAGCCTGGAGCAAATGCCCAATGTGGAAATGGCACTGAGGGTTTACGGTCACCAGAGTCCGGTTCCTCCACAGGACTGCAGTGACACCAAGCTGGAGGTTCCCTTCAGCCCTTCCAATGCGGTCAGGATCAGGCAGAAGCTGAAATTCATTAACCCCAAGGGCACCACCCCCATCGCCCGCTCTATGGAGCTGGCACCGGACGACTTCCCTCCCTGTAACAACTGCAGGAACATCATCCTGCTGATTACCGACGGCGTGGAAGCCTGTGACGGAGATCCCTGTGAAATAAGCCGCAGGCTGCAAAAAAGAGGGATCATCCTGAGGCCCTTTGTGATTGGAATCGGTAATGACCCGGGATTTGCACAGACCTTCAACTGCATCGGGGAGTATTACGATGCGCCCAACAAGGAGCGTTTCAGGGAAGCACTGAATGTGGTAATTACCCAGGCCCTGAATGCTACCAGTGCCCAGGTAAATCTGCTTGACAGCCGCCAGAGGCCCACCGAGACCGATGTAAATGTAATCTTTTACGATAGTTTCTCGGGTGCGATCAGGTATAATATGATCCATACCATCAATAGCAAAGGGAATCCGGATACCCTGTCGCTTGACCATATGAGTACCTACAATGTACTTGCCCAAACCATCCCCCCTGTTCAAATCGACAGTGTTAAGCTGGTAACCGGACGGCATAACACCATTGGGATGGATACCCCCCAGGGTTATATGCTGGTTCGCACCAGCAGGGGAAAAACCCTGGACAATGAAAAAATTCTTGTACGGCAGGCAGGAAAACACAAAACCATTAACGTGCAGGAAATGGGCACCCTGGGAAAATACATTGTCGGGAAGTATGACCTGGAAATCCCGATCTACCCTCTGATGCTGGTGGAAGATGTTGAGATCCGGCAGAGCTATACCACCACGGTAGAGATTCCTGTACCCGGATACGTAATTTTCTCCGCTCAGCAAGCAGGTTCGGGCGCATTATATCAACTCAGCCCGGATGGCGACCAGAAGTGGGTATTGAATCTAAAGGAAAACCGGCCGAGCCAGGCCTACTATCTTCAGCCAGGTTCCTATCGGGTGGTTTTCCGCAGGGTCGATCTAAAATCGACTGATCTCAGCATTGTAAAAGATTTTAATGTGAGTGAAGGCTCATCCGAAACCATCTCCTTTTACCAGTGAACCTTCGAAAGCAGGGCTTCACTTTAAACCTTTTAGACTCCCGGGGGTCTAATCTCAAAACAACGCAATAGCATGCCGGAATGGGATGACAGGGATATCATAGAAGGTGCAAGAATCCCTGGTAAGGAAGAGTTAACATTTAACCACCTGGTGCTGAAGTACCAGGAAAGGCTCTACTGGCATATCCGAAAGATTGTGATCTCCCATGAGGATGCAGATGACGTTTTGCAAAACACCCTGGTAAAGGTATGGAAGTCACTGCCTGAATTCCGTTCCGAATCGGGACTCTTCACCTGGCTTTACAGAATCGCAACCAATGAATCCCTTACTTTGCTGAAACAGAAAAAGAAGCGGGCCTTTGCTCCCTGGGTAGATGTGGAACAAAAGCTGGGTGAACAGCTGGAAGCGGATCCCTTCTTTGACGGAGATGAGGCCAGTCTGAAGTTGCAGAAGGCCATCCTGAAGCTTCCGGAAAAACAACGGATTGTTTTTAATATGAAATATTTTGACGAGATGAAATATGAAGAGATGTCGGGAATCCTGGATACCTCGGTGGGAGCTCTGAAAGCCTCCTACCATCATGCGGCAAAAAAACTGGAAAACATGTTGGGGGATGATTAAACCTTTTCAAATAGTAATCGTCTAAACAGTAATAATATAGGATCATGGAAAAACCGAAATCAAATCCCTTCAAAGTGCCTGGGGACTACTTTGACAGCTTCCCTGGCAGACTGGCAGACCGCATTGCCAGAATGGAAGCGGAAGAAGTGCCTGTAAAAAAGCTGGGCAACAGACGGAGCATTCTGCTTGTTGCTGCGGCTATTGCTGCAGTGGCACTTATTACTTTCCCGCTGGCCAGGATACTGGCACCGGGAACCCAGGCCGATGATAGTTTTGCTGAGATTGCACTGCTTGAAGGCGCGGGTTTGTTCAGCAGCGATTATGAACTGGCGACCTACCTTGAAGAGTCCACTATGGATGATGAAGAAGCTTACCTGAGTCAGGCAGCTGACTACCTGGCAAGCAGTGATGTAGAGATGCATCTTATATTTGAATAGAAAAAAAAAGACCATGAAAAACATACAAAGCTGGAAACTGACAGGCATTTTATCCCTGGCTCTGCTGATCTGGGTTGGTACCCTCAATGCCCAAAGCGAAGAGCAGATTAAACAATTTAATGCAGAAAGAGAAAGCTATTTCAATGAAAACCTGGAACTCACAGAAGCTGAGAAGCTTGAGTTCTGGCCAGTGTATAACGATTTCAATTGCCGAAAGATGAAACTGATGGAGGAGGAGCGTAATACCTTCAGATACTCGCACCAAAATGCGGAAAACCTTTCGGATAAAGAGATCAATGAGACCCTGGCTCGTATCCGGGACATTAAAGAAGAAATATTTCAGCTGGAACAGGAATATTATAAAGAAAAATTTCCCACAGTACTTCCTCCAAAGAAAGTCCTGAAACTATACAAGGTGGAGTGGGATTTCCGCAGACACCTGGTTGGCAGACTCAGGGGTGAAGGTCATGGAAAGGGAACCGGCCAGGGAGGCGGCAGAGGCCAGAGGGTCCCGGGTTTAGAATACTAGATCCGTTTACCTGGCGAGTAATCCTGGAATTCCAACAGTTCTTCGGGAAGGTCCAGATCCACATCTCTTAGATATTTTACACTGGCTTCAATGTCGGAGTACATGACCTTATCGTCTGTCACAAAAGAAACGTACTCCCGGTATCCTTTCAGGAATTTTTCAAGGTAGTCACTGCTGCGCGCGGGTTTTCTGAACTCGATGGCCTGAGCAGCATTGTATAGCTCAATGGCCAGGATCCGCTCCAGGTTCTCCAATACCCGGAATGCACTGGTGGCTGCATTGGCGCCCATGCTCACATGATCCTCCTGTCCCTGTGAGGACTCGATTGAATCCACCGACGAGGGTGTGCAAAGCTGCTTATTATGGCTCACCATGGAGGCTGCAGTATACTGTGGAATCATAAAGCCTGAATTCAGGCCCGGATTAGCCACCAGGAAATGGGGCAGTCCCCTGGAGCCCGAAACGAGCTGGTAGGTGCGTCGTTCGGAGATATTCCCCAGCTCACTCATGGCAATGGCAAGATTATCAAGGGCCAATGCAAGTGGTTGTCCATGAAAGTTCCCTGCAGATATGATCAAATCCTGCTCAGGGAAAATCGTTGGATTATCGGTCACCGAGTTGATCTCATTCCTGAATACATAGGCCACATAGTTAATGGAATCCTTTGAGGCACCGTGTACCTGGGGAATGCACCTGAATGAGTAGGGATCCTGCACATGGGCCTTGGGGCGTCCGATTAGTTCGCTTCCCTTCAGTATCCACCTGATCCGCCGCGCAGTAACGATCTGACCCTGGTGGGGCCTGACCTCCTGGATGAGTTCATGGAAAGGTTCAATGCGTCCGTCGAAAGCATCCAGGGAAATGGACCCGATAATGTCGGCCAGTCTTGACAGCTTAAATACCTTCAGACAAAGGTGTACACCGAAGGCACTCATGAACTGGGTACCGTTGAGCAGTGCCAGTCCTTCCTTCGACTGCAATTCGATGGGTTCCCATCCCTGTTCGGCAAAAATCTCCTTCACCTCACGCTTCTCGCCATTCACCCTTACCTCGCCCAGCCCCAGCAGGGGAAGGCTCATGTGGGCCAAAGGCGCAAGGTCGCCCGAAGCACCCAGAGAACCGTAGGAGTATACTATGGGGAAAATCCCTTTGTTATACATATCCACAAGTCGCTGAACGGTGGCCAGCTGAACCCCGGAATGCCCGTAGGAAAGGGATTGTATCTTTAGCAGGAGCATCAGCCGGGTAATCTCCCCACTTACCTCTTCCCCCACGCCACAGGCGTGAGACATCACCAGGTTCTTCTGGAGGAGTCCCAGGTTTTCGGTGGAGATCACCTTATCACATAGCGAACCGAAACCGGTGTTGATCCCGTAGATCACCTCCTTTTCATTCTCCAGTCTGCGGTCAAGATACCTGCGGCAGCTTGTGATCAGCTCCTTCACCTCATCTGACAAAACCAGCTCCCGGTTCTCATTCAGAATTTCAGCAATTTCATCCCACCCAATCTCACCGGTGGTCACCATGTGCACCTTCTTCATAACATTCAGATTTGAAAAGCCAATAACAGAAAAAATCAGGAAATCCCGAGGCATTATCTGATGTTCTTAGACAGCCCCTGTCGAAAAGCAAGCTGTGTCGAAAAGACAGGCTGTAACGAAAAGCAAGCTGTGTCGATTAGACAGGCTGTAACGAAAAGGCAGGACGCTAGAGAGAAAGACGCTCTATGAGCTGATCGGGCGTAAGACGCTCCTGGCTTCCTGTTTCCATCTCCTTCAGGGTCACTTGTCTGTCTGCCATCTCCTGTTCACCAACCAGCGCAACATAGGGAATGTTCCTGTTATTGGCGTAAGCCATCTGTTTCTTCATTTTGGCAGCATCGGGATAAAGCTCCGAAGCAATACCTGCGCTGTGCAATCTGTCCAGAACAGGGAGTATATAGCGGGCTTCCTGCTCCCCAAAATTCACAAAGAGGAGCCTTGTATCCATCTCGCCCCTTTCCGGAAAGCGTTCCAGCTGTTTAATCACATCATAGATGCGGTCGGCTCCAAAGGAAACTCCGACGCCCGACACCCCTTCAAGTCCGAAGATCCCGGTAAGGTCATCATAGCGTCCGCCTCCACAGATACTCCCCATCTCAGCTTCGGCTGCCTTCACCTCGAAAATGGTTCCTGTATAATAATTCAGACCCCTGGCCAGCGTAATATCAAACTCAACTTCTGCCTGCAAAGAGGTTTCATCCAGGTAGGAAAATACCTGTTTCATTTCCTCGATCCCCTTCATTCCTGTGGTGGATGTGTCCAGGTATTTTTCAAGGAAAGCCATCTTAGCAGCGCCTGTTCCCTCCATTTTCAACACCGGCTCAAGTTTTCCAAGGGCTTCGGCACTGATCCCCTTCTCTTCCAGCTCCAGAAGTACCTTCTCCATGCCCATCTTCTCCAGTTTATCAATGGCCACCGTAATATCAGTCATTCGGGGCAACTCGCCGATCACTTCGGCGATCCCCGCCAGGATCTTCCGGTTGTTTAACTTCACCACTACCTTTAGCCCGAGCTCTCTGAATACCGCATCGATGATTCGGACCAGTTCGTATTCGTTAAGCAGGGAGTTACTGCCTATCACATCAACATCGCACTGGTAAAACTCCCTGTAACGGCCCTTCTGGGGGCGATCGGCCCTCCATACCGGCTGAATCTGAAACCTTTTAAAGGGGAAGCTGATATCGTTCCTGTGCTGCACCACAAAGCGGGCAAAGGGAACGGTCAGGTCATACCTGAGGCCTTTTTCAGAAATCATTGTTCCCAGCTTACCGGGGGCTGTCCCGCAAAGCTCCTCATCACTCAGTTTAGACTTGAAATCGCCCGAATTGAGTATTTTGAACAGAAGCTTATCTCCCTCATCTCCATATTTACCCATAAGCGTAGAAAGATTCTCCATGGCCGGAGTTTCGATGGGCTGGTATCCGTAGGTAAGAAATATCCCGCGAATGGTATCAAATATATAGTTACGCCTGGACATCTCCAGGGGTGTAAAGTCTCTTGTTCCTTTCGGAATGGATGGTTTATCTGGCATTGAAGATCATCTATTTGGGGACAGCCTTACTCAGGCGTCTGAAATCGTTCTGCAGGAAGGCATCTGGATGCTTACTGTTTGCTTTATGGTAATTATAATAGTAGAACTTTGCCTCGGCAACACCTATCAGAATCTTGTATACTCTCTGCTCGATGCTTTTACTCTGAGGTCCCACCTTGTGCAGAATGACTGCATCTTTATCTCCACTCATGATAAGCTCTTTGATGGTTTCCCGATCGACGATCTTGAAATCATAGGGATAGATGGCTTTGACCTTCGACTCAGTAGCCAGCGAATTGGGCAGGTCTTCTTCTGTAAGGTAAAAGGTTTTCTCCTTTACATTGCCCATGTTCTCGTTGTAATGTTGAAATACGTTCTGGGAGACCAGCTTGGGGTCCTCGGTAATATATTGAATGTGCTGCTGCATGAAGCGAAGCAAAATCCCCAGCTTGTAGCTATAGGTATCTGCATCCACTCCGTAATATGAAAGGGGCAGGTTGGTTATATCTTTCAGCTCGTCGAGATTATCATGATCAGGTCCGCCCAGCGAGAGACAAAGAAAATTATAGCGGGCATTTGAATTATCTTTTTCGAAATTAACCACAGCCACATAGAGGAAGGAGGCGTTGGCATCCAGGCTTTTCTCGGCGAAATCCTCAAATTTCAGGAACTCGTAATCAGTGATGGTCCAGAATTTCTCCACTGCATCGCTTATTTCGAAATTATAATCAGACATGGGGTTGTCATCGAGTACAATATATGTCTTGGTGGTCTGAAACTTTTTCAAATCGTAAGAGGTGGGAAGATACTCCCTTTGGGCCTTAAGCTGCACCAATGGCAGGATCACTAAAAGGCAGGCAATCATGTTTTTCATAATGTTTCTATCTGTTTATTGGATGTTCTACCTGGCGGGGAAATAAAGTGGGTGCTTCTCGTTGTACCTGCGGATGAACACAAATTTCATCTGCTTTCTTTTTCTGCCTCGCAACGCCAGGAACTCATCAGCAAGTTCCGGGTCTTTCATCAGCATCACTTCAACACTTTCACTATTGTACTCCATGATCTCCCCGGTATCGAAGTCAAGAAGGTATTGCCTGAGATCGGTATTTGAATAGGTCGACTGCGGTGAACTATTATATCGACCTCTGTAATAGGAGTTGGAATAGTATGGATTGTAGGCGTATGGATCGTAATAATTGGGATTATAGGTGGTAACTGAGGCTACAAAATGAGATATACTCCCCACCAGGCTGATCCGGTGAAAAGATGAAGCCACATTGATGTAGAGAACTCCGTTTCGTCCATATCCCCAGATCTTATCTGTATCTATCACCTTCTTCACCCCGTTTTCATCATAAATAATAATCTCACTGGCGGAAGTAATTTTCTCGTAAAATTCCCGGTCAAACAAATCCACATCGGTAACAACCCTTGCCGGGGGAATGGGTTCGCCTGATTTAACCATTTCAAAATTGAAATAGATTCCGTCCGGAAACTCATAACCCGGGGTATAGCGGACCATCCCTTCAGGATCCTCTGTCTGGGCCATTGTCAAGGAGGATAGCCACAATAATACCAGCAATGCAGAAAACGGTTTCATCTTAATTATCCCTTCAGAACAAAATTACTAACTTAATATAAGTAATTGGCACAAAAATAAAGCCAATCTTATTCATGATTGTTTAATTTTCTCTTTCTTTGTTACTGAACGCCATTGGGAATTCATATGATAGTCAAGCTACTCAGCAGGATCATATCCTATGGTATCGATGATACCATGGAAGAAGGTTATGTGAACAGGGTCAGGAGAATCAACATCTTTTACCTGATTCTGTGTAATCTGCTGTTCATTTCCGTTTTGACAGCCATCATTACCGGGAAACCTGAACTTATAATTCTGGATGGAGGCATTCTTGCGGGTACCCTGCTGATCTATTTCCTGGTACCTGCAAGTAAAAAGCCCGATCTGAATAGCTTTCTTGGCCTCATCATCCTGGCCCTGCTCTTCCTGCTGGCCTATATGGTGGATTTCAATGTAGACCCCTCTTTGATTCTTGCATTCTACCTGCTCTTCCCACTTGCTGCAATGAGTGTGAATGGGAAATATGGCTTTTTTGTATCCATAGGAATGGGAGCGTTTATCCTGATTCTGAACAGCATTCCCGGCACGAACACTTTTATACACCTGAAGGCTTTTGATATGTCGCTCTTTACTGCGGGCTACATCATGATCCTCTTTCTCGGCAACCACATAGAACAATCCAACCGACTCCTGGTAAGCAGATTGAAGGATTCAAGCAGCCAGTTCAAGGACCAGGTGGTTGAAAGGGATGAGTTTATATCAAAGCTAAGCCATAAACTGAGGACCTCCCTGGGTAACATCACACTTATAAATAACCTTGTAAATGATAGTCGGCTGACCTCCATGCAGAAAGAACTGATGGATACCCTCAAAGCCTCTACCAATGATCTCATCAGCGATGTGAATAACATCGTTGAGATTGCCTCACCAGGCATTGTTGATTACAAAAAGAGCATCATCTCCTTTAACCTGTCCCAGGTAATCGATGAAGCAGTGGATATCATCACTTCGGGGAGTGTAACCTATGGAGATGTCAGGATCGAATACCCCGATCAGATCACCCAGCTGCTCATTGGCGACCCCAGCCTGCTGCGAAGCCTGGTAATTAATATAATAAAGGGTGAGAACCTCTATAAGCAGAACGATCAGACTATGATCGTTCGCGTAGAAACCCTGCGGGAGACACCCAATCAGGTGAGACTCGGATTCAGCTTCAGCATCCAGACCGACCTGGCCGGGGACCTTTCTGCTTACATAGATGAACTCAAGCGGGGTGCATCCCAGAAAAGATCCAACCTTGCTACTGCACACAGGCTATTACAGGAAAGCGAGAGTGAATTGACCGTTTCTCAGAATCAGAGGGAAGCCAGTATATCATTCTTCCTGGACTTTGCCAAGGATGCCACCCGCAGTGCATCTGAGGTTGAGCTGATCAGGACAAAACAAAAAGAAATCAGGAAATCGGTGGCTCTGGCCGAAAGCAGGGTTCTCCTGGTGGAGGACAATGAAATTAACCAGAAAATTGTTCTGCTGAGCCTAAATAAAAAAGTGAAACAGATTGATGTTGCCGGAAATGGAAAAATAGCGCTGGAGATGTTTGGTCTGAAGCAGTATGACATTATTCTTATGGACATCATGATGCCTGTAATGAACGGACTCACAGCCATTAAGAAGATTCGCGAAATTGAATCGACCAGCAACAGTCATATTCCTATTATAACCATTACTGCAAATGCGTTGGCCGGCGACCGGGACAACTGTCTTGCTACCGGGGCTGATGATTATATTGCCAAACCCTTCCAGGCAGAGATGCTGGTTAAGAAAATGAAAAACTTGCTGGCCTGATTCCGATGACCATCTGGTCGTCGATCTGAACATGCTTCGCCCCCATCCACTCTTTGATATTCTCTTCAAGTTTTTTCTGCTGCTCCTCCACGGGAAGATGATGAATGGACATCAGGAGGTGTCTGAAGCGACGATATTTAAACTTCTTCCCTTCCGGTCCGCCAAATTGATCCGGATAACCATCGGAAAACATGTAGAGCATATCATGCTCCTCTAACTGCAGGGAATGGTTGGTAAAGGGCCCCCTGCGGAGCCCGTAATCAGGCCCCACGATAATCCGGTCTCCTTTGATTTCTATAATTTCATTGTTGCGGATCAGGTACAGGGGATTAAATGCACCGGCATACTCAAGGGTGAGATTTTTGTAGTCGTAGGCACAGAACCCCAGGTCCATCCCGTCCTTCAGCGAAAGCTCCTCCAGGTTGGCAAATACAATATCAAAATAGCGGTTCATTTCATCAAGAATAGTTGCCGGCCGAAGAATTTCCTTCTCAACTACGATCTGCCGAAAAAACTCCAGTCCGATAAGCGACATGAAGGCTCCGGGCACCCCGTGACCAGTGCAATCGGCCACTGAAAAAAGCACCTTTTCGTTTACCTGCCGGGCCCAGTAAAAGTCCCCGCTGACAATATCTTTGGCCTTCTGATATATGAAAGAGTCCGGGAAAAGCATTTTCAATTCCCGCGGGGTTGTAAACATGGCCATTTGAATGCGCTGGGCATATTTCAGGCTATCTTCAATATTCCTGGTCCGGTTCTTAAAAACATTGCGTTGATTCAACACTTCCAGGGAGGCCTTTTCCCTTTCCTTTATTTCATGCTTGCTTTTACGAAGCATCCTGCTCTTTTTCCTCATCAAAAGAATATGGAAGCCTATCACCAATGCAACACCCACCCATATAGCTGGGTTCAGTTCACTTATGTGAAACGGCAGGATTAAAAAACTCCAATGCATTGTTGTGACGAAAGGTTAGTTTACTTCCATGAACAATGCAAATATAGCGGTAAATTGGCGTTATTCTTACACGAATCGAAAATATAAATCTACATGTCCTTGCAATCTTTCCCCTTGGTCTTACCGGTTTTCTCCATGGCTTTCATGGCGATTTTTTCAAGCATTTCGGTGGTGACTGACTTGGGTCTTTCCAGGGGATACCCCAGGGCACGGTCCCAGATAATATTGGCTGTTATCCCAATGGATCTGCCGATCCCAAATAACACGGTGTAGAATTCATATTCGGTGATGCCGTAATGCCAGTGAATAATCCCCGACTGGGCGTCTACATTTGGCCAGGGGTTCTTGGCCTTACCCTGCTCTTTAAGAATCGGAGGCACCACTTTGTAGAGCATGTCGGTATACTGAAACAATAAATCGTCTTTCATGTGGGTCTGACAGAACTCACGCTGAAGGGTGTACCTGGGGTCGGTCTTCCTCAGTACGGCGTGACCATATCCCGGTATTACCTGTCCGGAATTGAGTGTATCCCAGACAAACTGTTTCATTTCCGCCTCGGTAGGCAATTGTCCGTCCATCTTCTCAACCAGCTCCTGCAACCACCTGAGCACCTCCTGATTTGCCAGTCCGTGCAGGGGGCCTGCCAGCCCGTTGATCATCGCCGAAATAGAAAGATAGATATCCGACAGCGAGCTTGCCACCAGGTGACCTGTGTGCGCACTCACATTCCCACTTTCGTGGTCGGCGTGAATTATGAAATTGAGCCTTGACACATCATCGTAAGGGGCGGAAATTCCCATCATGTGAGCAAAGTTTGCTCCCATATCCAGGTTTGGATTCGACTGAATCCTGTTTCCATCTCTATATAGCTTTGCATAAATATATGCTGCGATCTCAGGAAGCTTTGCCAGGAGATTCAGTGAATCTTCAAACATAGGATCCCAGTAATCTGTTTTGGAGATTCCTCCCTGGTATTTCTTTGCAAAAAATGATTCCCTTTGCATGGTCAGGATCGCTGCTGAGAAAATGGCCATGGGCGGCGAAAAGCTGGGGAAGGCATCAATCACCTCATAGACATAACGGGGAAGGATCCTCCTTTTCCTGAATTCATCAGCCAAATCTGCCACCTCGCTGTCGGTAGGAATATCTCCGGTAAGCAGGAGAAAATAAAGTCCCTCTACATAAGGCATTTCAGCTCCCGGTGCCTTGGGCAACTTCGAAAACACTTCAGGAAGGGTATATCCCCTGTACCTGATCCCCTCCATGGGATCCAGATAGGATATGTCCGTCACCAGACTTTTAAGCCCACGCATACCTCCAAGGGCCTGAGCAACAGTAACCTCATCAACGACTACATTACAATAATCTTTCATCAACTTTTTGGTCCGCGGACGATGCTCTTCGATTTTTTGCCGAAGTCTCTCTTTAAGAACTGACATATATTTAAGTTTTATAAGGTGAATACAGATTTAGGGTTACACAATATAATATATATATTCAGATAATTCAATATCAACTCCGTTGGGCATACCCCAATATTTGCAAGTGATTCCCCCGCATTGTATACAGGGCCTTTAGTTCCGGATATTGATAAGTGATAAGCCCGGAAAAATGGGGATACTTTCTTTTGAATGGGAATAGAATATCCTCCTTTAAATTTTTAGGGGATAGTTTTCGGGGATAGTTTTCGGGGATAGTTTTCGGGGATACTTTTCGGGGATAGTTTTCGGGGATACTTTTCGGGGATAGTTTTCGGGGATAGTTTTCGGGGATATTTTCTCTGGACTTGGATAAAACTGCCAAACGCTTCGTGCGAGAAGCCATCTTTGTGATCATGGTTTCCCAGAGTCTAATGTTAACCGAAGCTTATAAGCGGAATCGCTGCGCTCTTTCGTATTTAGATTTAAATTATCGATCTATAAGCACATTTAGCTTATAATCGGATAATTTGCATAATCCTAACGATATAAATTATCCTCAAATAAGCCAAAATAGCTTATGATGAGATAATATATCTAATTGAAAGTTTCCAAAATATAAATCAAAATACATATCTGTGCCATCAAATAGCTTTTACCCCGCAAGTGACTGAATTGCTCGAACGAATATCAAAATAATGCTATCTAAGTTCAATTTGGCTTTGGCTAATGATTGGGGTCCATCAACTCCACCGGGCAGACCCAAAACTCCACCGGGCAGACCCAAAACTCCACCGGGCAGACCCAAAACTCCATCTGAAATCGCCGGATCCCTTGCCGGGCGTAAAAAAAATGGAGTATACCTTTCGATACACTCCATTTCCTTACTTTATAGTATGAGAGGGTATTTTAATACCCGTAGATGGCGGTACTTCCCAGTTCTTCTTCAATGCGAAGCAGCTGGTTGTATTTGGCGATCCTGTCGGAGCGGCTCAGTGAACCGGTCTTGATCTGCCCGGAGTTGGTAGCCACCGCAATGTCTGCAATGGTTGCATCTTCGGTCTCACCTGAACGGTGTGAGGTCACGGAGGTATAACCAGCCCTGTGGGCCATTTCAATAGCATTCAGGGTCTCGGTAAGTGTACCGATCTGGTTCACCTTGATAAGGATTGAGTTAGCAGCCTTCAGCTTGATACCCTTGCTCAGGTACTCAACGTTCGTTACGAAAAGGTCATCGCCAACGATCTGGCACTTATCACCGATCTTCTCCATCAGAACAACCCAACCGTCCCAGTCACCTTCATCCATACCATCTTCGATGGAGTCGATGGGGTACTTGGAGATCAGTTCAGCAAGGTAATCTGCCTGTTCAGCTGAGCTAAGCTTGGCTCCACTTTCGCCTTCAAATTTGGAGTAGTCATAAACACCATTCTCGTAAAATTCAGATGCAGCACAGTCAAGGGCTATGGTAATATCTGAGCCGGGCTTGTAACCAGCCTTCTCAATCGCCTTCAGAATACTCTCAAGGGCATCTTCGGTTCCTTCAAGATTGGGAGCAAAACCACCTTCGTCTCCAACTGCAGTGCTCAAACCACGTGCTTTCAGAACGCTTTTAAGTGCATGAAATACTTCTGCGCCCATCCTCAGTCCTTCTTTGAAGGTCTTGGCTCCGATGGGACGAATCATAAACTCCTGGAATGCAATGGGTGCATCGGAGTGTGATCCGCCGTTAATGATGTTCATCATGGGAACGGGAAGGTGCTTGGCATTGGTTCCGCCGATGTAACGATAGAGGGGCATGTCGTGGTACATAGCTGCAGCCTTAGCCACTGCAAGAGAAACACCCAGCATGGCATTGGCACCCAGCTTACTCTTGGTCTTTGTACCATCCAGTTCTATCATCTTCTGGTCGATGGCCACCTGATCCAGGGCATCCATTCCAATGAGTTCCTCAGCTATCTTCTTATTTACGTTATCAACTGCTTTCTGAACGCCTTTACCCAGGTAACGACTCTTATCGCCGTCTCTAAGTTCAAGTGCTTCGTTTTCACCTGTTGAAGCTCCTGAAGGAACTCCTGCACGTCCTACGAAACCACTTGCAAGTGTTACTTCCACTTCAACGGTGGGATTTCCGCGTGAGTCAAGAATCTCACGTGCATGAATATCAACAATTTGTCCCATGATAATTTAAAATTTTATTGTTTGTATAAAAAAAGGGATAAAGTATAAAGCTACCCTATCCCTTTGGTAATGTCAAAGATATCACGTTCTGTTCATATGAACCTTTCGTTCAATATGCAACATCAATCTTTTTTATCCTCTTCAGTAGCTTCGTCTTTTTTATCTTCCTCGTCCGCCGAAGTGGACTCGGTTTCTTCTTTCTTCGCCTCGGGCTTTTCTTCAGTAACAGCAGGAGCATCTTCCACTGCCGCTTCATCCTTTACCTCTTCTACAACTTCTTCAGCTTCTACAGCCTCCACGACAGCTTCATCGCTTGCAGCTGCAGTTTTTGGAGCTGCAGTTTTGGGAGCTGCAGTATCTTCAGTTTTTGGCTTCGCACCACGACGACGACGACTGGCCGGCTTCTTGGTGGCTGCTTTCTCACTCAACAGATTCTCATTAAAGTCCACAAGCTCGATAAGGCACATGTCTGCGTTATCTCCCTGGCGATTTCCAAGACGGATGATACGGGTATAACCGCCAGGGCGGTCTCCTACTTTCGCTCCCACTTCACGGAAAAGTTCAGATACAGCTTCCTTGTCCTCCAGGTAGCTGAATACCACGCGGCGACTGTGGGTTGAATCATCCTTCGAACGTGTGATCAAAGGTTCAACATACCTTTTCAGCGCTTTTGCTTTCGCTGTGGTGGTTTCAATCCGCTTGTGCAAGATCAGCGAAGAAGCCATATTGGACAACATAGCCTTTCGGTGTGCACTCTTCCTTCCCAGGTGGTTAAAATTCTTCTTATGTCTCATTGCAATTAATCCTTGTCCAGTTTGTATTTACTTGTATCCATCCCGAAAGTCAGGTTCATATTCACCAGCAGTTCTTCCAGCTCGGTGAGTGACTTTTTACCAAAGTTCCTGAATTTCAGAAGGTCGTTCTTGTTGAATTTAACCAGGTCTCCCAGAGTCTCAACCTCTGCAGCTTTCAGGCAGTTCAGCGCCCTTACAGAAAGATCCAGATCCACCAGCTTAGCCTTCAGTAACTGACGCATATGCAGCACCTCTTCATCAAACTCCTCGTTAGCGAATTTTTCATCAGTATCGAGGGTGATCTTCTCATCAGAGAAGAGCATGAAGTGATAAATGAGAATCTTAGCTGCCTCTTTCAGGGCCTCTTTGGGGTGGATGGAACCATCGGTTTCAATCTCAACGATCAGTTTCTCATAGTCAGTTTTCTGCTCAACGCGATAGTTCTCCACATTAAACTTCACATTCTTGATGGGAGTATAAATGGCGTCCACCGCGATGAGTCCGAATTCGGCCTCCGCAGGTTTATTTTCATCAGCCGGAACATATCCACGTCCTTTACCAATGGAAACTTCCATCTGCAGTTTTACATCAGATTCCATGTGGCAAATCACGAGATCGGGATTCAATACTTTGAATCCACTGAGGTAACGCTGCAGATCACCTGCTTTAAACTCATCCTGGCCTGTAATGGTAACAACGGCTTTTTCCTCATTCACGTCGTCAATCTGCTTCTTAAAGCGTACCTGTTTAAGATTCAGTATAATCTGGGTAAGGTCCTCGATCACACCGGTAATGGTAGAAAACTCATGCTCAACCCCATCAATCTTGATGTTGGTGATTGCATATCCGTCAAGCGATGAGAGAAGGATGCGCCTCAGGGAATTACCCACGGTAATCCCGTAACCTGGCTCCAGGGGACGAAACTCAAACTTACCATACCTGTCATCTGCTTCAAGCATGATGACCTTATCTGGTTTTTGAAAAGCTAAAATGGCCATAGTATGAATGTGTTTAAGTTATTTTGAATAAAGTTCAACGATGAGCTGCTCCTTGATGTTCTCAGGAATGTCCTCGCGCTCGGGACGATTTAGAAATTTCCCGGTCATACTAGCCTCTTCAAACTCAAGCCAAGATGATGATCCGTATCTTGCTGTTGCAAGTGAATCTGTAATGATCTCAAGAGATTTTGAACGCTCCCTTACACCAACGACCTGACCAGGCTTAAGTGTGTATGAAGGAATGTTTACCACTTCCCCATCGACTGTAATATGCCTGTGACTTACAAGCTGACGTGCACCGGCACGTGTAGGTGACAAACCCAGTCTGTAAACCACGTTGTCGAGCCTGGACTCCAGTAACTGAAGGAGTACCTCACCGGTTACACCCTTACTTCTGGAAGCTTTCTCAAACATATTCCTGAACTGCTTCTCCAGAACACCATAAGTATACTTGGCCTTCTGCTTTTCTTTCAACTGAATTCCATATTCAGATGCTTTGCGTCTTCTTTTATTGTTTCCATGCATTCCCGGGGGATAATTCTTCTTTTCGAAAGACTTATCTGTCCCGAAGATGGGATCTGAAAATTTACGAGCAATTTTGGTCCTGGGACCTGTGTATCTTGCCATTTATCTATCAAATTTATTGTTTATAATTCCTCTTCAGCCTGGGCCAACCCTTAGTGCTGAATTATACCCTCCGCCTTTTAGCGGGACGGCAGCCGTTATGCGGCAGCGGTGTCACATCAACGATCTCAGTAACCTCAATGCCTGAAGCATGGATGTTACGTATTGCTGATTCCCTTCCCGAACCGGGACCTTTCACATATACCTTTACCTTCCTAAGTCCAAGGTCATAAGCCACCTTGGCACAATCCATAGCTGCCTGCTGGGCTGCATAAGGAGTGTTTTTCTTAGAGCCACGAAATCCCATTTTACCTGAAGAGGCCCATGAGATAACCTGACCCTGATTGTTAGTCAGGGAGATAATGATATTGTTGAAAGAGGCATGGATATGAGCCTGCCCTATGGGTTCAACTTTAACTGTTCGTTTCCTTGACGATCCTGTCTTTTTAGCCATGATCTATACTCTCTTATTTAGTTGCTTTCTTCTTATTTGCTACTGTCTTTCTTCGTCCCTTACGGGTACGGGCATTGTTCTTTGTACTCTGTCCACGAGTAGGCAGACCAATACGGTGACGGATGCCACGGTAAGAACCGATGTCCATCAGACGCTTGATATTCAGCTGAATGGAAGACCTGAGTTCACCTTCAACCTTATAGTCCGGGGTCTCATTAATCACCTTCCTGATAGCGGCAATCTGATCATCATTCCATTCACTCACCTTGATATTCCTGTCAACACCTGCTTCATCAAGAATGGATTGCGCGCGGCTGCGACCAATACCGTAAATATAAGTCAGGCTTATTTCACCTCTTTTGTTCTTGGGCAGGTCAACACCAACTATTCTAGCCATAATAATTTAATTTTTTTAAATTTCTTATCCCTGACGTTGTTTGAACTTGGGATTCTTCTTGTTAATAACGTACAAGCGACCTTTCCTCCTGACAATTTTGCAGTCGGCACTACGCTTTTTTACAGATGCTCTTACCTTCATGAGTACTTATCTTAAATCGTAAATTATTTCTACTCTATACTTTCGCCTTTACAAACTTTCAACTTTACAAACTTTACAAACTTTCAACTTGCCCACTTGCCCACTTGCCCACTTGCCCACTTGCCCCTTAAAGCGAGCTATTTACTTTCCGTTACTTGTAACGGAAACTTATCCTTCCCTTTGTCAAATCATAGGGTGACATTTCCACCTTAACCCGGTCGCCCGGTAACAATTTGATATAATGCATTCTCATTTTCCCTGAAATATGAGCCGTAATCACATGACCGTTCTCCAGTTCTACACGAAACATTGCATTCGACAGTGCTTCTGTAATCACACCATCCTGTTCAATGGAAGCTTGCTTAGCCATTAACTCTTTATTTATTTAACTCTTTGTCTATATAATCAAAGGTAGACAAAACGTCTGCCTCACTTTTCCCAACAGCCACTGCCCATTCAAAATGTGCAGAGGGTAATTTATCAGCAGCACTGATGGTCCAACCGTCAGGTTCCTGCGTGATCTGCCTCCGACCCATATTGATCATAGGCTCTATGCAGATGACCATTCCCTGTTTCAGTTTAGGTCCGGTTCCTCTTCTTCCGTAGTTAGGCACTTCGGGGGCTTCATGTAAATGACGTCCCAATCCGTGTCCGACCATCTCCCTGACCACGCTGTATCCCTGGCTTTCAGCATACTTTTGAACAGCGTGCCCAATATCTCCCACTCTCTTTCCTTCAACCGCCTGTTCAACACCGAGTTTCAAACTCTCGCGCGTACTTGCCAGAAGCCTGCGAATCTCTTCGCTTACCTCTCCAACTTCAAAGCTGAAAGCAGTGTCACCATAAAATTCATTCATGATTACACCACAGTCCACCGAAACCACATCACCCTCCTGAAGGATCACCTTATCGGAGGGGATTCCGTGAACTACCTGCGAGTTTACGGAGGTACAGAGCGTCTTGGGGTACCCCTGGTATCCCAGGAACCCGGGCACAGCCCCGTGGTCACGGATGAAAGTTTCAGCAATCTGATCCAGCTTTTCAGTTGACACTCCAGGGGCTACATGTTTGCCCACTTCGGCCAGTGTAAGGGAAACGAGCATGTTGCTCGCCCTGATCAGCTCAATCTCTTCCGCTGTTTTTATTAAGATCATCAAAGAACTATCTCTACTCTAAATCGCAGCTGCACTACCAGCGCGGCCTTTGATCCTGCCACTCTTAGTAAGACCGTCATAGTGACGCATCAGAAGGTGGCTCTCTATCTGTTGCAGTGTATCAAGGATGACACCCACCATAATCAGGAGGGAGGTTCCACCGAAGAACTGCGCAAAATTCTGGTTTACCCCGGCCATCATTGCAAACGCTGGCAAAATGGCTATGAACGCCAGGAAGAAAGATCCTGGCAGAGTGATCCTGGACATGACTGCATCCAGGAAGTCGGCTGTTTTCCTACCCGGTTTTACTCCAGGGATGAAACCGCCGTTTTTCTTCATATCTTCTGCCATCTGGGTGGGGTTCACTGTAATGGCGGTATAGAAATATGTAAAGAGAATGATGAGCATCGCACTGGTAAAATTATACCAGAATCCTACCGGGTTGCTGAATACTGCGGCAAAACCGGATGCTGCATCTGCCTTGGCAAAACCTGCCACGGTGATGGGAATAAACATGAAGGCCTGGGCAAAGATAATGGGCATTACACCGGCAGCATTCACCTTCAGGGGAATGTACTGACGAACTCCACCATATTGCTTGTTTCCAACAATACGCTTGGCATACTGAACCGGGATTCTTCGGGTACCCTGCACCAGCAGAATGGTTCCCATGAAAATCACAAACATAATCACCATCTCCACAAGGAAAGAAATCAGTCCGCCACCCTGGTTCTCGAGGCGGGAAAGGAACTCAAGACCCAATGACTGGGGCAGCCTGGCAATGATACCAATCATAATAATCAGTGAAATACCATTACCGATGCCTTTGTCGGTAATCTTCTCTCCAAGCCACATGATAAACATGGTACCTGCTGTAAGTATGAGCATGGCAGCCATCCTTGAGAAGCCAGGTGTAAAGGCCTCGGCAGGAAGCTGGTAACGCAAACTTGTGATATAGCTCAGTCCCTGGGGGATCAGAATTGCTACAGTCAGGTACCTGGTTATCTGGTTGATCTTCCTTCTTCCACTCTCACCCTCACGCTGCAGTCTCTGGAAATAGGGAACTGCAATACCCAGCAACTGAACCACGATGGATGCAGAAATGTAGGGCATGATTCCAAGTCCGAAAATGGAGGCCCTTGCAAAGGCTCCACCGGTAAAGAGATTAAGGAGATCAAGAATACCACCGGTGTTCTGACGTTTGCCTGCCATTTCAGCAATGATTACCGGATTAATCCCCGGCAGCACAATATGCGTTCCCAGGCGATAAATCAGGATAATCCCCAATGTATAGAGAATCCTGGATCTCAGGTCCTCAATCTTCCAGATATTCCTTATGGTCTCAATGAATTTTTTCATGTCAAGTTCTATTCAATCAGATTTGCTCCACAGTTCCCCCCTGAGCCTCGATGGCTGCAACGGCTGATTTGGAAAATCCATGTGCTTTAACAGTCAGTTTGCTCTTCAACTCTCCATTCCCGAGAATCTTCACCAGGGAATTTTTCCTCACCTGTCCGGCTTCAATTAATGTCTCAACATTAATCTCTGTCAATTTTTTACTTTCTGCCAACTCTTGCAATGTACTCAGGTTAACACCCTTGTATTCCTTGCGGTTGATATTCTTAAAGCCAAACTTAGGCACCCTGCGCTGCAGAGGCATCTGTCCGCCTTCGAAACCAATCTTCTTGGAGTAACCGGAACGAGATTTTTGTCCCTTGTGTCCCTTTGTGGCGGTGCCACCTTTACCGGAACCCTGCCCGCGACCGATCCTTTTACTGGACTTAGTAGAACCTTTAGCCGGTTTTAAGTTGCTTAATTCCATTATATATTCTTTTTACTTTTTGACTTTCTACTTTTTGCTTGCAGGCTTGCCTGCCACTTCTTCTACGGTAACCAGGTGTAAAACCTTATTAACCATTCCAAGAATCTGGGGCGTAGCTTCCACCTCTACACTGTGATGCAGCTTTCTGATTCCCAGCGCCTCCATGGTGCGTTTCTGCCTGACAGTCCGCTTAATGGTACTCTTTACCTGGGTGATTTTAATTTTTCCCATCGTATGATCGAATTATCCGTTAAAAACTTTATCCATTGATACCATTCTCTGCTGAGCAACTGCCCTGGCATCTCTCAGTTCGAGCAGGGCTTCGAAAGTGGCCTTCACCAGGTTGTGCGGGTTGGATGAACCTTTACTCTTGGCAAGTACATCCTTCACACCAACACTCTCGAGTACAGCACGCATCGCACCACCAGCCTTCACACCCGTACCACTGGAAGCAGGCTTGATAAATACTTTCGCTCCACCATATTTTCCATACTGCTCGTGAGGAAT
Source organism: uncultured Bacteroides sp. (assembly GCA_964601975.1). Lineage (GTDB taxonomy): Bacteria > Bacteroidota > Bacteroidia > Bacteroidales. The sequence continues at coordinate 3,722 of CAZRPW010000040.1, read as the reverse complement.
GGTCCCTTTGTAAATGGGAACCTTTATAAGGTTTTTCTTTGCATCTTCAACTCCCTTGGCGATGGCAGTGGTCACTTCGTTGGCCTTACCCAGGCCGTGTCCAACGATGCCATCTTCATTTCCAACCACAACAATGGCTGAGAAGCTGAAGGTACGTCCCCCTTTGGTAACCTTTGTTACACGCTGGATGCTTACAAGGCGGTCCTTTAACTCGAGGTCGCTAGTCTTTACTTTTCTGATACCTGTTGACATATCTTCTTTACAATTTAAGTCCGCTTTCCCTGGCAGCATCTGCAAGATTCTTCACCCTACCATGGTATAAATAGCCGTTTCGATCGAATACGACTGTATCAATTCCTTTCTCTTTGGCAACTTCGGCAATACGCTTACCAACCAGTTTTGCCTGATCAACCTTGTTTACCTTCTGAGATGCAATATCCTTCTCTTTTGAAGAGGCTGATGCAAGTGTTTTTCCGCTAAGGTCATCAACCAGCTGAACATAGATTTGCTTATTGCTCCTGAATACAGTCATCCTTGGACGATCTCCGCTTCCGGACAGCTTTTTGCGAATCCTGTACTTGATTCTCTGCCTTCTGTCTGCTTTTGTTAAAGCCATTTTATTATATTTTTTTACTGTCTTACTTTCTTACTTACCTGCTTACTTCCTATACGGATGCAGTCTTACCAGCCTTACGCCTCAATTGTTCACCTACGAACTTGATACCTTTACCTTTATATGGCTCGGGCGGACGAAGTGAGCGAATCTTAGCAGCAACCTGTCCGATCAACTGTTTGTCAATACTGGTCAGTGTAACTATGGGATTCTGACGACGTTCGGTGACGGCTTCTACTTTGACTTCTTCAGGCATCTTAAACAAGATGTCATGAGAGAAACCGAGTGCAAGTTCAAGTGTGTTGTCATTCTTCACTTCAGCGCGATATCCAACACCCACCAGCTCCTGCTTAATGGTATATCCTTCAGAGACTCCGACTACCATATTATTGATAAGCGAACGGTAGAGTCCGTGCTTGGACTTATGGTCTTTCTCTTCGGTCGACCTTGAAACATTCACCTGGTTATCTTCAACCTTGATGGTAATTGCTTTGTCAGCCTGCTGCGTCAGCTCACCCTTGGGACCTTTAACGGTCACCAGGTTGTCCTTATCCACCTCGATGCTTACACCGGCCGGGATGTCGATGGGTAAAATTCCTATCCTTGACATGAGTTATTCTCCTTATTCAATTAATAAACATAACATAATACCTCACCACCAATGTTCAGGCTGCGGGCTTCCTTATCGGTCATTACCCCCTGCGACGTAGAAATTAACGCAACTCCAAGGCCATTCAGTACCCTGGGTAGGTGGTCTTTGTCCACATACTTCCTTAAACCGGGCTTACTGATTCGCTTCAGCGACTTGATCGCCGACATTTTAGTTTCCGGGTTGTACTTCAAGGCAATCTTGATGCTCCCCTGAGGACCTTCTTCCTCAAATTTAAAGTTCAGGATGTACCCCTTCTCGAAGAGGATGCGGGTCATGTCCTTCTTGATGTTAGACGCAGGGATTTCTACCACTTTATGATTCGCCATTACGGCGTTTCTTATTCGGGTCAGATAATCTGCAATCGGATCTGTCATTTTCTTTTTTCTTTATCTATTGTTTTGACTTTATCCGCCGGAGGCGGATTAGTTTCTTTTTCTTTCAACTTTCAACTTTCAACTTTCAACTTTAGCCTTTCGCCTTTATCGACTTTATGGACTTTCGACTTTATGGACTTTCGACTCGTCTGCCTCCGGCAGACTACCAGCTGGCTTTTTTTACTCCGGGTATCAGACCTTGTGAAGCCATCTCCCTGAAAGTGATCCTGCTGATACCAAACTGGCGCATATATCCCTTGGGACGCCCGGTCAGTAAACAACGGTTGTGAAGCCTGATGGGATTTGAATTCCTGGGCAGTCTGCTCAATCCTATATAATCTCCTTCAGCTTTAAGTTTCGCTCTTTTCTCAGCGTATTTTTCAACCATTTTCTGCCGCTTAACTTCGCGAGCCTTCATTGATTCTTTGGCCATGATCTATTTTTTATCGTGTTTGAACGGTATACCAAATTCTTTAAGCAGTGCTTTACCTTCTTCATCTGTGGCTGCTGAGGTAACAAAAGTGATCTCCAGTCCCATGATCTTACTAATCTTATCTATGTCGATCTCGGGAAAGATGATCTGCTCTGTGACACCCAATGTGTAGTTTCCGCGTCCGTCGAACTTGGATGCAACACCTTTAAAATCACGGATCCTTGGAAGAGCCACGTTGACCAGGCGCTCCAGGAATTCATACATCCGCTCCCTGCGGAGAGTCACTTTCACACCAATGGGCATTCCCTGGCGCAACTTAAAGTTGGAGATGTCTTTTGTAGAAATAGTCTGAATTGCCTTTTGTCCGGCAATTTGTGATATTTCTTCCGTGGCCACATCAATTAGTTTTTTGTCTGCAATCGCCTGGCCAACACCACTGTTGAGCACAATCTTCTGAAGACGTGGCGCCTGCATGACAGATGAATAACCAAACTGCTTCATAAGCGCAGCTACGATCTCATCTTTATACTTCTTCTCTAACGTAGGTATATACTGCTTTGCCATTACTTGATCTCCTCACCTGATTTTTTTGCGTATCTGACTAACTTGTTGTTGTCGTTCAACTTCCTGCCAATTCTTGTAGCATCTCCGGTGGAAGGATCCACAAGGTTCAGGTTGGAAATATGAACAGGAGCTTCCTGCTTTGTAATTCCACCCTGGGGGCTACTGGCATTTGGTTTGGTGTGCTTGGAAACAATGTTCACACCTTCGACGATGGCCCGGCTCTTATCACGGTCAACGGTCAGTACCCTGCCCTTTTGCCCTTTGTACTCGCCAGAATTGACGATCACCTGGTCACCTTTTTTAATATGTAATTTCTTCTGCATCGCTTATCCTTTTCTAATTTACAATACCTCTGGAGCAAGTGAGACAATCTTCATAAATTTGTCCCTGAGTTCACGTGCCACAGGGCCGAAAATACGGGTTCCCCTCATCTCATCCACATTATTCAGCAATACCACTGCATTGTCGTCGAAACGAATATAGGAACCATCCTGACGGCGAACCTCTTTTTTGGTTCGTACCACAACTGCTTTGGAGACGGTTCCTTTCTTAACCTCTCCTGAGGGAATGGCGCTCTTTACACTGACCACCACTTTGTCTCCGATGGAGGCATAGCGCTTTTTTGTACCACCGAGCACACGAATCACGAGTACCTCTTTGGCACCGCTGTTATCTGCTACGGCTAATCTACTCTCTTGTTGTACCATGATTACTTAGCTCTTTCGATGATTTCTACTAATCTCCACCTTTTGTTCTTGCTCAGGGGCCTGGTCTCGGTGATCTTTACAGTATCTCCAACGTTACAGGTATTTTCCTCGTCATGAGCCATGAACTTGGTGGTCTTATTCACGAATTTACCGTAGATGGGGTGCTTAATCTTTTGCTTAACTGCAATAGTGATGGACTTCTCCATGCTGTTGCTTACCACAACACCCACTCGTTCGCGTCTTGTATTTCTTGTAGTTTCCATATTCAATATTACTTTGCGGACTGCTCCTGAATTTGACGGGCCCTCATCTCGGTCTTAAGCCTTGCAATATTCTTGCGGGTCTCAACGTTCTTATTGTGGTTATCCAGGGGAGAAAC
>CAZRPW010000039.1:0-35683 GCA_964601975.1 uncultured Bacteroides sp. | reverse complement strand
AATCATTTAGCACGCTGTGTTTTCTGCTCCTGTCCTCACGCGTTTTATGGGTTTTATTTTTATTTATGCAATTATATTTTAGTAGAGTGTACGAGCACAATTTGTATTTTATTATCTTGAAAAACTTTTAGAATCATATCAAACCATCGTTGTCCTGCTTATTATTGGAGTTTTTTCTAAAGCATAAATTTTTTTTGTCATGAATGAGGTTTTAAATCAAATTGTGAGTCATTTTGAGATTCAGGGAGAGGTAGCTGATATTCAGCAGCTGGGTCAGGGTTTTATTAACGACACATATATTGTGAAGACAGTTGAAGAGGCATGTGATGATTACCTTCTTCAGCGAAAAAACAAGAATGTTTTCAGGAAGATTCCTGGAATGATGGATAATATTCTGAAGGTAACAAGCCATTTAAAAAACAAAATCATACAGGAAGGAGGAGATCCGGAAAGGGAATCTCTAAGTCTTATTAAGACAAAATCAGGTGCCCTTTATATTTTGGATGAGCAGGAAGAATTCTGGACCATGTGTATCCTAATCAAGGATCACGTTCATTTTGATACTGCGGATACTCCGGAATTGGCCGAATCGGGAGGCAAAGGGATCGGTAAATTCCAATCCATGATGTCCGATTTTGATGGGGACCTGGTTGATACCCTTCCAGGCTTTCATAATATCAGGTTCAGATTTGAGCAATGGGATGAGTCATTGAAAAACGATTCAGCAGGTCGAAAAAAGGATTTGCAGGAAGAGATTTCCTGGATTGAGAGCAGGAGGGGCAAGATGATGGAGTTTTATAAGCTGGTGGAGAGTGGTCAGATTCCGGGAAGAGTAACCCACAACGATACAAAAATCAGTAATATTTTGTTTGATAAAAACCTGGAGGTGTTGTGTGTAATCGATCTTGATACGGTTTTGAGAAGCCCTGTACTCAATGATTTCGGAGATGCAATCAGGTCCTATGCCAATACAGGGGAAGAGGATGATGCGGATCTGACTAAGGTTGGGCTTGATATTGATATTTTCAGGGCTTTTACACGTGGATACTTATCCAATGCCCATCCTTTTCTGACGGAAATAGAGATTGACTATTTAGCTTTTTCCGGGCTCTATATCTGTTATGAACAGGTTTTGAGATTCCTTATGGATTATATTGACGGAGATACTTATTATCAGATTAAAAATGCAGAGCATAATCTTATCAGGACCCGGGCACAATATAAATTGCTGCAAAGCATGGAAATGCAATTTTCTGAAATGAAGGAAATTGTAAGAGAGCAATATCAGATGTTATCTTAGTGATGAAAGGGAAATTTTCCAATTATACAATTAAGGAGATTGCAGAAATGGCTGAGGTCTCCAGAGCCACGGTGGACAGGGTTATTCATGGCAGGGGGGTAGTGTCGAACCAGACGGAGGAAAAAATCAGGGACCTGCTTAAGCTTATTGATTACAAGCCCAATGTTTTGGCCCAGTCACTTAAAAAAGGGGCCTTATTAAAAATCGGGATTCTATTCCCGGACCCCGCCTACGATGTCTACTGGGAAAGAGCTGCTCAGGGAATTGATAGTGCAATTAAAGAGTATTCTGTTCTGGGTATCCATATTGAGAAGTTTCTTTTCAATCCATATAAATCAGCCAGCTTCGGATTAAATTCTAAGCATATTATTAAAGGGAAATATGACGGAATTATTGTAGCCCCATTCTTTTACAATGAGTCTCTTATATTCTTTAATGAATGTAAGGAGGCCGAAATTCCTTTTGTTACATTCAATACCCATATCGAAGAGGCCGAACCACTTAGTTTTATTGGACAAAACCTGGTTGAAAGTGGCAGTGCAGTTGCCAGTTTACTTGACAAGATTATCGATCCGGATAAGAAAATCCTTGTATTACATCTTGATGAAGACCTGAGCAATGCAAAGCATATGCAGGAAAAGGAAAAAGGTTTTATTGATTATTTCAAGAGCAAGGGTTATTCTCATGATAAGGTAGCCGTTTTAAAAATTGACAGTATTCCTGAGATAGACAAGAAACTTGGTGAAATCCTGGGGGGGGCGGGACAGGTTGGTGGCATTTTTGTTAGCACCTCTAAAGTACACTATATAGCTGATTACCTCAAGGAGTACAAGCTGGATCTGAAGCTTGCCGGGTATGATTTGATCGAAGACAATGTGAAGTATTTAAAATCAGGTCTCATTGATTTTCTCTTTTTCCAGAACCCCAGGTTGCAAGCCAACAAAGCCCTGAGTTCCCTGATTGACTATCTAGTATTTAAGAAAGAGCTACCATCGAGAATCATTCTGCCAACAAGTATAGTCATTAAGGAAAATGTAGAAAGCTATTTATTTGATATGTAAATTTTAATTCAAGAATATAATATGAAAACAACATCTGTTACCAAAATTAAAGCAGGCCTCTTCGCATTGTTGATGGGCCTGATGAGCTGTACCCAACCTTCCGCCCAGAACGCTTCGGTTGTTCCGGGTGCCTTAGATCTGTTCCCGACCACTGAGCGGCCGGCCGGACAGGAAGATGTAATTGAATTAAGATGTGAACCCATTGACACGGTCCGAATGGCCATCATCGGACTGGGGATGAGAGGATCGGGGGCAGTGCACCGTTATACCTTCATGGAGGGCGTCCAAATTAAGGCACTCTGTGACCTGGAGCCTTTTAATACCGATAGGGCACAGAAGACTCTTACGGATAAAGGTCTGCCCGAGGCCGATTTGTATAATGGCCCGGAAGATTATAAGACCATCTGTGAACGGGACGATATCGACCTGATCTACATATGTACTAACTGGGGTATGCACACTCCCATTGCCGTTTATGCCATGGAGCACGGAAAGCATGTGGTCACCGAGGTGCCTGCTGCACTAACCATCGATGAGTGCTGGCAACTGGTGAATACCGCTGAAAAGACGCGTCGTCATTGCATGCAGCTTGAAAATTGCAACTATGACTTTTTTGAGATGGCTACCCTGAATATGGCCCAGCATGGTCTGTTTGGTGAGATTGTGCATGGAGAGGGAGCATATATTCACGATCTGCGCTTTCTTAATTTTGCTGAGTATGAGCCCGGTGCTGAAGCCTATCACGGCATGTGGCGACTGAAGCACATGGAGAACCGGAATGGAAATCTTTATCCAACCCATGGTTTTGGGCCGATTTGCCATATTATGAATATTCACCGGGGCGACCGGATGACGCACATTGTATCCATGTCGAGCAAGCAGGCGGGGATGAATCCCTACGCTGCCGAGAAATTTGGAGAAGACTCAGATTTTGCAAAACGTGAATATCGTAAGGGTGATATGAGTACTTCGCTGGTCAGGACTGAAAATGGCAAGACGATCATGATACAGCACGATGTTACCAGTCCGAGACCTTACAGCAGGATTCACCTGGTGAGCGGGACCAAAGGTTTTGCCCGGAAGTGGCCCCAGAGGGGATTGGCTTTTGAGCCCAATGCACATGAATTTCTGCCCGAAGAGGAGATGGAAGCCCTGCTGGAGGAATATGAGCATCCCATTACCAAAGAGGTGGGTGAGATGGCCCGCAAAGTGGGTGGTCACGGAGGAATGGACTTCATCATGGACTACCGATTGATCTATTGCCTGCACAACGGACTTCCCCTTGATATGGATGTATATGATGCAGCCGAGTGGTCTTCAATTTCAGAGCTGTCTGAGAAGTCGGTGGAGTATGAAAGCATGCCAATTAAGGTCCCCGATTTTACACGTGGAGCATATAAGAAAGTCGACAGGGTTACTTATTATCATAATTAATCAGAACATTGTATCTTTAGTGCTATGGATACTAGATCACTATGGCTCCGGCTCTTCTCGCTAGGCCTGTTTATGATCCTGGTGCCCGCAGCACTGCATGGTCAGTTCGAGCAGAAACTGAGTCTGAATGTTTCGGGCGGGTATTTTAATACCATTGGATGGAGTGGCTGGGAGGAGAGTTGGGAAGAACATGGCCCTACATTGATGCCTAACTTCAAAGGAGGTCCGGCACTAACGGCCGGACTTCAGTATAACTTCAACCGTTATTTTTCAATCGAATTTCAGCTGGGATTCCGTTTTGCTCCGGGTTGGTACTTTGACGCTTCACCCGAGGGTGAAGATGCCCTCAATTATCTTCACTACGAGATCGACGAGGGTGTTGCAGGTGAAGTTCTTGCTTCTGGTGATAACTATATGGATATGAATAATATGCATATAGGTATTGCTCCAAGGTATTATTTTATGCCGGGAAATCGACTGAACCCTTTTGTTTACGCAGGCATCACTTTGAATTATACAGATACCTACTATGAAAATCTGGAGTATGAGGCCTGTGAGTCCCTGGGAAGGCTCGATTTATACGAGGAAAATCCAGAGCTTGTCAACTGGTTTGATCATCATGTGGGCATCGGATTCATGGCCGGTGCAGGGGTGGAGTATGTCCTGAACGACAGCTGGGGATTCTTTGTCCTGGCTTCCTATCAATTCATTGCTCTGAGTGATGCCGCATTTTTTAAGGATGTCTTTCTCATCAATTATCATGACCTGGGGTTTCAAGTGGGGGCAAGGTTCAGTTTGTTAAAATCGAAAACGCTGTAGATTTTTCACCCATGAAACGATCCTTTCTTTTAGGAGTCCTTGCATCGGGCCTGTTCTTCTCACTGAGCGGACAGATGAATGAAAAAAGGACCCTTGAAGAAACCAGTCACAGGATCTACTCAGTGGCTTACGACCGGAACGGGGAATTCATTGCGACCACGGGTTCAGATCATAACATCATTGTGTGGAATGTGGAAAGGGGAATCATCCACCGTACACTTGTGGGTTTGAGGAAACGACCCAACCAGGCTGTATTTGGTAAGGGGGGTAAGGATCTGTGGTCGGTCGGGGAAGACGGTGCCCTCACGCACTGGGATGTTTTACTGGGGCAGGTAAAATCAACAACGGCTGCACATTCAGGGGCCATATTAGCTCTGGCTATCAACCCGGAGGGAAGTATGCTGATTACCGGGGGTGAAGACAAAATGCTTCGGGTGTGGAATATCCGGAATGAAAAACCGGCATTGCTCTATGAACTGCAGGGGCCCCGTAAGACCATTACAAGTGTGGGTTTTAGTCCCGACGGACTGAAAGCTGTGAGTGGGGCTGGTGATAAAAAGCTGATTTTGTGGGATATGAAAAGCGGCGCGAAGCTCCATGAGCAGGAGGCTCATGATGGATGGATCCGCTGTGTCAGTTTCAGTCCAGACGGAAAGTATATATCCAGCGGGGGAGATGACGGTATGATTCGGTCCTGGGATGCTGGTGATCTGAGCCCTGTAAGAACATTTGAGGGTCATCAGGGATGGGTTCAGTCCCTCAGCTATACCCCTTCCGGGAAGTACCTGATCTCGGGAGGACATGACAGGACCATTCGTATTTGGGGTGCCGAAACGGGTAGCCTGCTTTCGGTGTCGGGGAAACTTGAGCAAATTGTACTTTCAGTGGATGCAAGTCCCGCAGGTGGAGATTTTATTTCGGCCTGTCTTTTGTCTGAGAAGCTGAGAATCTGGGCCCAGGCATTTGATACGGATTTCATAGTTCGTTCGGACACACCCACCCTTGAAGCTGAGATTCCTGACCTGGCGTCTGATCGAGAAAGCCCGACTGGCTCCACAGCCTTGCCTGCGACTGCAGAGCTGCCTGAAAAAAGGACCCCCCAGATTACTATATTTTCCCCCATGCCTGAGGATGGACAGGTGGTTCATGGAAAAAGCAACATTCTGATCGTGGGTAAGGCAGAGGCAGAAAAGGGAGTTCAGTCAGTGGTGATCAACGGGAAGCTTGCAAAGCTGAATGAAGCCGGGGTTTTTCAGGCTGAAGTGGAACTGGTACATGGGGAAAACCTTGTGGAGCTTGTGGCTGTGAGTTATTCAGGAAAAATGGGGAACACTCAGCTAAAGGTCCAGTGTACAGATGAAGCAGCTTCCACGGCGGCAAATGAGGAAACAGAGGGTCCGGGTTTGGCCGGTGGTAAGTATTATGCCCTGATCATTGGCATTAATGATTATGCTGATGAAGATATTGTGGATCTGGATTATCCCATTGCGGATGCTGAGTCTTTTTACAAGGTTCTTTTGAATAACTACAATTATAAGAGTGAGAATATCACTTTTCTTAAAAATCCAACGAGAACAGAATTATACCTATCCTTTGAAGAGCTGGGTTATAAGGTAAGTCCAGCCGATAACCTCCTGATTTTTTATGCCGGGCATGGTTTCTGGGATGAGAAAACCGACATCGGTTACTGGCTGCCCCATGATGCAGCAAGGTCAAATTCGGCCAACTGGTTTCGCAACAGCACGCTTAGGGATTTCATCGGGAGTATTCATACAAAACACACCCTTCTGATTGCAGATGCCTGTTTTAGCGGATCCATATTTAAGACCAGGGCCGGTTTTTCAAATACCGGGCAGGGAATTATGAAACTGCACTCGCTTCCCAGCCGGAAAGCCATGACCAGCGGGGCCAGGAAGGAAGAGGTTCCTGATCGTAGTGTGTTTGTGAAATACCTCATCAAGGAATTGGAGCAGAATAAAGACCCTTACCTTCCCTCCGAAACTCTTTTTGGAAATTTCAAAACCGCAGTCCTCAATAATTCGCCCAATATTCCCCAGTACGGAACCATTCAGAATGCAGGGGATGAAGGAGGTGACTTTGTCTTTATCCGGAAGAATTAATCCCAGTTGAGGATTACCTTCCCGCAATTGCCTTCTTCCATTACATCAAAACCTTTCTGAAATTCATCTATATGGAAACGGTGGGTGATCATGGGTGAGAGGTCCAGTCCCGACATCAGCATCTGTTCCATCTGGTACCAGGTTTCGTACATCTCCCGGCCGTATATTCCTTTCATTGTAAGTCCCTTGAAGATGATCCGGTTCCAGTCTACCTGGGTGGAGGAGGGGAGTATACCCAGGAGAGAGATCTTCCCGGAATTGTACATGTGGTCCACCAGCTGGTTAAAGGCGGCTGGCGCGCCGGAGCACTCGAGGCCGATATCGAAACCAATCATTCCTATTTCATCCATCACTTCGCGCAGGTTCTCTTTCAGGGGATTTACGACCCGGTCGGCCCCCATTTTTCTGGCCAGCTCAGCCCTGTATTCGCTGGTCTCGGTAGCAACTACATATCGTGCACCTGCAAAACGGGCCACTGCCACGGCCATGCTTCCGATGAGACCGGCGCCTGTTACCAGCACATCTTCGCCGATCATGGGGAAGGAGAGTGCGGTGTGAGTGGCATTCCCAAGTGGGTCCATGATGGCCAGGATTTCATCGGGCACCTCTTTGTTGATCTTCATTACATTGCTGGAGGGCACCTTCACATATTCAGCAAAAGAACCGTTTATATTTACCCCGATACCTATTGTAGTTTCACAGATGTGCTGGCGGCCCCGCCGGCAATTCCGGCAATGTCCGCAGGAGATATGTCCCTCGCCGGTCACCCGGTCACCTTCTTTGAATTCACTTACTTCACTACCTACTTTTGCAACGTATCCACCATATTCATGACCGGTAGTCAGTCCCACCGGGATGGTTTTCTGTGCCCACTCATCCCAGAGGTAAATATGCAGGTCGGTGCCACAGATGGCCGACTTACTTACTTTAATTAAGACATCGTTGGGGCCGATCTCAGGGACGGGAACATCCTCCATCCAGATGCCCTTCTCCGCTTTGGATTTTACAAGTGCTTTCATGCTTGAAAATTACAACTCTTTGATTTCTAGATTTCTCCACTGGACTTTTATGCCACCTCCTGAATGTATCTGGAGTGCAATGATTCCTTTGGCTGCTCCGATTTTTTCGTCTTCCAGGGTGATCATTTTGTGCCCGTTCAGGAAGGTTTCCACCTTATCACCCACCACAAGTACCCTCATTTTATTCCACTTACCGAATTTAAGGTATTTGTCAAGTTCCGGATCGGGTTGGATTAACCATCCCCTTCCATAGGACTCATAAATCCCCCCGGTATTGCTGCCCGGAGGTGCCACCTCGGCCTGCCACCCGGCGATTTTAGTGCCTTCGATGGAGGAGCGGAAGAATACCCCGCTATTCCCGTCGGCACCCTGTTTGAATTCGAGGGTCAGATCAAAATCCTTGTACTCTTTATCGGTTCCCAGGTAACCATATTCCTTGTCAGGTCCACTTTCACATACAAGTAAGCCATCTTCCACGTACCAGAGTTCGGTTCCGTAGATGGTCCAGCCGCTAAGGTCTTTCCCGTTAAAAATTGATTCTGATTGTGCCAAAATCAGTCCCTGAAAGCAAAAAATCAAGGCAAATGAAAGGATTGAATTTCTGAGCATATTAATGAAGTTTTATTGGAGTATTATAAAATAACAATATGCCAACTAAAGTAGTCAATTTTATTAATTAGCCTTATCTCCTTAACCATCTCATTTAATTTAGATAATCAACAAAATGCAATATACAAAATGTTGATTCGGTTCTGATTCTTAATATATATGTGAATCACTATCTTTGATGCTCCAAAAAACCACAACGATGAAACAGGCACTCACAATTCTAATTCTAATGGCCATGGTCGCATGTAATTCAAGCGCTGATTCCGGGAAAGAAAACACGCAGAATCCTTTTTTTAATGAGCTGAATGAAGCGGTTCAATATGGTGATGTAAGGCATGAGGATATTACCGAATATGCTGAATTCACCCTGGAAAATATTGAAGGGGTTCTGGAGGGAATAAGGCGTGTTGAGACACCGGGTTTTGACAATGTTTTTAGGGCCTTTGACAATGTGATTAATGACCTTAGGATAGCCAGTTCCAGTTGTTTTATGTTTTACTGGGTGTCGCCCGATTCCCTGTCGAGAGACAAAGGCCTCGAGGCTTATCAAGCGCTCGAGACCCTGTCAAACAGCCTGAGTTCAGATGCTGCGATATACAAACAGATGCTGGCGTTTTCTGAAACGGATGAGTATGCACGTCTTGAAGGACACAGGAAGGTATTCGTGGATGATGTGATACAGTCTTTCGAGCATTCGGGCGTGAGCCTGGAGCCTGAAAAGCTTGAAAAATTCAGGACCCTGAAGGATGAAATCAGTGATCTATCCTCTCAGTATTCTATAAATATGAATACCGCCAATGAGCTGCTGATTCTGGATGAAGCCGGGGCCAAGGGTTTGCCGGAAACATTGTTAGAGAGTTACAGGGCAGATGGGGGAGGATACGAGATTCCCGTAATGCCTGCTACCCGGAGGCCGGTAATGAATAATGCTGCCAGTGAGGAGACCCGTAAGGCCTTCCTGACGAAATATTCAAACCGGGGCTGGGAGAAGAACCTGGATATCCTGGATGAGATGGTAAGCAAGCGCTACCAGCTGGCACAGTTAATGGGTTTTAATTCATATGCCTCCTATACCACTTCAAGAAAGATGTCAAAGAACCCTGAGGCGGTATGGAGTTTCCTGAATGACCTGATAGCACGCTCGGGCGAGAAGGCCCAGGCCGATCTGGAAACCCTTCAGCAGTACAGAAATGATGTGCTGGGATGCTCCTGTGATGACCAGGTGAATCCCTGGGACAGGGACTATTACCGGAATCATTTGCTGGTTTCGAAGTACAAGGTGGATCATGAACTGATCCGGGAGTATCTTCCCATGGAACAATGTTTAGAAGGTATGCTTAATATCTATGAGAAGTGCCTGGGAGTGGAGTACCGGAGGGTGGAGAATCCTTCTGTATGGCATGAGGATGTTTTTTTATATGAGGTCCTTGAGGATGGAGAAGTAACAGGGCGTTTCTACCTGGATCTTTACCCCAGGCCTAATAAGGAGTCCTGGTTTTACGGTGTTGAGATTGTACCGGGAAAGCTTAAGGCTGAGGGGCAGGAGATTCCCTCCTGCATGCTTCTTGGTAATTTCCCTGCTCCCACAGAGAATCTGCCGTCACTTATCAGTCATGGAGAACTGAGTACCCTTTTCCACGAGTTTGGTCATATTATGGACAATATGTCCTATACCGGGGAGTTTGCCTGGCAGGCAGGCTCGAAGGAGGATTTTGCTGAAGCCATGGCCCAGATTTTTGAGAACTGGATCTGGGATTATGATATGCTCAGCACCTTCGCAAAGCATTATGAAACAGGAGAGGTGCTTCCAAGGGAACTGTTCGATAATATGCTGAATGCGAAAAATATAACGTCCGGACTTGATGCCATGGGATCGCTTCGTAGCTGTGTTTACGATATGACTCTCTATGACCGGTTCGATCCGTCCAGGGAGCTGGATACCGATGAGATGTGGAGAGAGATCGACAAAAAAATGAATCTGCCCATGTATGTGGAAGGCACCCACCCCCAGGCCAGCTGGATACACATTAATACCCACCCCACCTATTACTATGGTTACCTGTGGGCCGAGGTATATGCCCAGGATATGTTTACCGTGTTTGAGCAGAATGGACTCACCGATACGGAAACCGGCAAACGTTATCGCAAACTGATCCTGGCGAACGGAACCCAGAGAGATATTGTAGAAGCAGTGGAGGACTTCCTTGGAAGACCTTCCAACAATGAAGCTTACATTAAAAGTCTCGGATTAAACTAATCCTGGTATTCGCAAAAATTTTGTAAATTTTCTGCTCCGTTTAACGCTTCGGAGATGAAATATTTACTGCCGTATCTGTTGATTATGAGCCTGGCTGCCTGTTCGGCCGAGGATCCTGGTCGCTTTACCGGTTTCTGGGAAGGGCCTCATCCTGTGGACCCGGAAATGAAGTTTTATGTGGAGGTGCTTTGTGAAAACGACAGCTTCCTGGCCAGGGCATACTGGGCAGAAAACAGGCATTACCAGTCCACTTTTAAGATTGACTCGGTCAGGATTTCCGGGGATAGCATGCGTTTTTTTGTGCCTGCCTGGGCATGTACTTACGCGGGAGGATTATCCGATAAGGGGGTTATAAGAGGTGGCTTTTTCTGCGAGGGAGAACCTTTCGATACGGTAATTTTGGTGAAGGATCCGGAAATAGAGAATCACCTAATTTATTCGAAACCAGGCTGCAAGGATCCGGATTTTAAATACAGCTATGCGATCCCGTCAGAAGGGAATGATTTATTGCAGCCTTCAATTTATTCAACTGCCGGCGATTCCCTTTTTATCCATGCCCTGCTTCCGGAGATTATCCAGGGCGAATATGGCAGGATCAACTCTTTTTTACTCTATAGAAGCGATAAGCTTATATGTGAAGAGTATTTCTACGGCTTTACAAGGGACGATCTTCACCAGATTGAGTCCTGTACTAAAAGTGTCACGTCTCTTCTTGTGGGCATCGCTGCCGATCAGGGCTATATTACAGATATGGGAGAAGCGCTGTACAGGATCTTTCCTGAATATCCTGTTCTGAGGAAAGCGGGATACCGGGATATGAGCCTTGAAGATCTTTTGACAATGAGATCGGGCTATGATTTGCTGGACAGAGCCGTGTTCAGCTCGGAGAATCTTATTGATACTGCCCTGGTCAGACCATTGGTCCATCCCCCCGGTAAAGTTTTCCAGTACGATGGGGGAAATACAGAAATACTGGGTGCGGTACTGAAAGTGAAGACAGGCATGTTTGCCGATGATTTTGCCCGGAGATATCTTTTCGGGCCCCTACAGATAGAGCGATACACCTGGGATGACCCTGGACAAAATGGATATCCCCTGATGTCCGGATCCTTAAGTCTCACTCCGCGCTCGATGTTGAAAATCGGGGCCATGGTGTTGAGCCATGGAAGTTTTAATGGGCAAGCGCTAATATCAGAATCCTGGATAGAGGAGTCTACTTCCGTTAAAACGGAAACCCATATTCCGGGGGATAAATACAGCTACCAGTGGTGGAATCTGCTTCTTGATTCAGGAGGGAAAGCCTATGAGACTATCTGGGCAAATGGCTGGGGAAGCCAGTTCATTTTCATTTTCCCTGAATTGGATGCAGTGATCGTAACTACAGGCTTTAATTACGAGTATGATTCCTGGGCCATCACGGAAGGCATTAGTAAGTACCTTTATTATCTGGATAAGCATGAACAATAAACGGATTAGAATTATCGGGGGCTATTCCTTGTTTTTGGGCTTTTCTGTACTCATCATGTGGGTAATGATTCTTAAGGGTGGCGAAGTCACCGAGGGAAAAACAGAGATGACCTTTCACCTTGTTTCAGAATTTCTGATGGCTTTACTGTGTATCCTCAGTGGACTTTACCTGCTCGGGGGACAGCGAAAGTGGATGAAAGTGAACATGCTTGCCCACGCAATGGTGATTTATTCGGTTCTCAATGCGGCAGGTTACTACGGCCAAAAGGAAGAGCTGGCCATGATGCTGATGTTCCTGGTCCTGTTCCTGTTGTCCCTAGCTTCTGTAATTATCTTGACTAAATCTGAATAACTCCTCCCAGGCTGTATTCGCTTATCTATTTTATTTCTTTGCATCAAAGAAGAATGTATGAAGAATAACTTTTTGATACTTACAGGAATGATCCTGTTCCTTGCTGCAGGAATGAATGCACAGATCACTCCGGCTGAAGCTGTGGCTCAGATGGGACGTGGTATCAACCTGGGAAATACCCTGGATGCACCCACTGAAGGTGCATGGGCAGCAAAGGCCCAGGAGTCTTTTTTTGATGCCTATGTGGAAGCCGGCTTTAATACCGTAAGGATACCTGTTACCTGGAGTAATCATGTGGATGAGGCTTCGCCCTACACCATTGATGAATCATTTATCGACCGTGTTGAGCAGATCCTGGACTGGGGACTTAATCGTGATATGTTTGTGATTATTAATGCACATCATGAAGGCTGGTTAAAGGAAGACTACGACAACCCGGCAACGAGGGACCGGTTTGACAGCATCTGGAGCCAGGTATCGGTACGCCTGGCAGGGAAGTCTGAGAAGCTGTTTTTTGAGATGATTAATGAGCCAAGAACTCATGACCATGAGGGGCTGACCCAGGTACAGATTGATGAGTTGAATGCCCGTGTTCTGGGTATTATCAGGAAAGATCATCCCACAAGGATTGTTGTTTATTCAGGAAAGGGATGGTCAAGCTCGGCTGATATGATGGCTGCTGCTATTCCGGATGATCCCTATATGATGGCTTATTACCACTCCTATGATCCCTGGAATTTTGCCGGTGAGGGCAATGGAACCTGGGGTACAGAGTCCGACCGGACCTCTTTGTATAACTCTTTCAGACAGGTTAGAACCTGGGCAGATGAACATGGAGTGGAGGTTTTTCTGGGTGAATTTGGAGCTGTGGAGGATTGTGATTACAATTCAAGGATGATCCACTATGCCTCTTATGTGCGGGGCTGCCTAGAGAATAACTTTGCTTTTGCAGTATGGGACGACGGGGGTTGGTTTGAGGTGCTTAAAAGGTCCAGTCACAACTGGCATGATTCCAAGGATATTCTTGTTCACACCACGCTGAACAGTCCCGATAATCTGAGTCTGACCGCAACCTTTGATACCGCCATGAGGGTCGAATGGACCAATGGTCCCGAAGCTTATGATACCATTATTATCGAACGCAGAGATGGCGTGGGGGAGTTTGTTCCCATAGGTGGAGTTTCCGGGGAGATGAAAGTTTACATGGATACCACTGTAGAAATTTTGAACAGCTATACCTACAGGGTAATTGCAAGCCATGATACCACGGACTCCTATTCCTATCCCATGGAAACCTTCGTGGAACCTGTCTTTCCCACTACCAAAATACCCTTCTCAGGAGAAAATTGGGCCATTCCGGGCGTTGTGGAGGCGGAGGACTATGATTATGGAGGAGAAGGTGTTTCCTATCATGAAACCACTGAAGAGAATATGACGGAAGCTTATCGCCCCTACGAAGGTGTGGATATTGAAACAGGCAGCGGGGGAAGCTTCCTGGTGGGCAATATAAGACGAGGGGAATGGATTGAGTATTCCATGGATGTGACTGAGGCAGGGCTCTACCGGATTACCACAAGCCTGGCATCGCCCGATGGCGGTGGTATTTTCAGAATCCTGTTTTCCGGTAAAATTCTGGCCACAGTAAACGTGCCTGCAACAGGAAGTTACGATGTAACTGAGGATGTGGCTGTCCATGTAAACCTTGAAGAGGGGGAGCAGGTCATGCGGATTCTGACACTGAGCTTACCCTCTTTCATCCTGGATAAATTTACCTTTGCCAGTGCTGTAGGTATGGAATCACTAAATACGGAAGTTTTAAAGCTCTACCCCAACCCTGTAACTGACAGGCTAAGCTTTCATCTGGATGGCAGTATATCCATTCATACTGCCAGGATCTTCAATGCAGAAGGCCTTCTAATAAAACATGAGGAAAATGTATCTATGGTGAACGGACTGGATGTGAGTGAGCTGTCGGCAGGTTTATATTTTGTTCAGCTTGAGGGAGACCTTGGTACTTTCAGCGCACGCTTTATTAAGGCGCTTTAGTGTTCGGAAAAAGGGGCTATCTTAGATCCATATGAATCTGATCAGCCAACTTAAGGGGAGCACTCCAGTAATCAGGGAACCTCTTAAACTCCCGGTATTTTACCTCTTTCTTTCTTTCGCCTTTGCCGGGTGGCAATCTTTTTTTAACCTCCACCTTGATGAGATCGGGTTCAGCAGCATACAAATTGGCGCCCTGAATGCTGTGTTTATATCCACATCGGCACTTGTGGTTCCTTTCTGGGGTATACTGGCCGATAAATATGGGAACATGCGGATCCTTCTTCTGCTCTCATCGGTATGTGCTTTGATGGTTTTCCTGATTGGGGAGACCCTTTCTTTTTACTGGATGTTGGTATTTGTGGCAGTAATTTCTGTTTTTCATCAGCCCTCGGGGGCTGTGGTTGATGGAATGACCATGGTATTTGTGAAAGCCAATCCACGCTATACCTTTGGTCATTTCAGGCTCTGGGGTTCGGCCGGATATGCCATCGCCTCACTGGTGGTGGGCTATTTTGCACAGAGGGATACCAGCCTGATTTTCACTATTTCAGCCCTGCTTTTCCTCTTACTCTCCCTGTTCAACCTCTTCACCCTGCCTGTTATGCCTGTGAGGGGAGGAAACAAGGTTACTTACCGTAGCTTTGGTGTATTCCTTAAAAATCGCCACCTGCTTGTCTTTCTTGTGATTATACTTTTGTATGGAATTTCAATTTCGCCGCTTTACCAGTTTCTGAATCTCTATTACCGTGATATCGGTGCTGAAACTTCCTTTATAGGGCTTGTGTTTTTTCTACAGGCCCTCTTTGAGGTTCCTGCCTTTCTTATAGGTGCCTGGCTACTTAGACGATCTCGTCCCGAAATTATAATCCTTTTTGCCATGGTTATCTCTTTTTTAAGGCTTTTGTTTTATGGATTCATTCAGGATCCCCAGGTAGCCATTTTCCTGAGTGTCTTTCATGGAATCACCATAGCCTTTTTCCTGGTTGGCGTGGTTGAATTTATCCAGGCCCGGACACCCGATCATCTTCGAACTACAGGTCAGGCCATGTTCTGGGCCTTCCATTCAGGGGCCGGGGTTACTATCGGAAATCTTATTCTTGGGTATTTGCGCGACCATGTGGGTATGCTGAAGGCCATGCACTTTCATGCAGCAATGGCCCTGCTGGTAATCCTTCTAACTCTGTTGTTTTTCAGGAAGGAGTTTTCCCTTAAACGCCCGCCACAATCTCCCTGAAATTGTCAGGGGTAATCTTTCTTTTTCCCGCTTCGATTTCGCGTATCATAAGGGTGAGTTGTTCGTTTACTGGCGTGGGGACAGCGTATTCTTTTCCTCTGGCAGTTATGTATCCATTGTAGTTCTCAACCTCGGTTTTTCGGCCTCTTTCAAGGCTCTGCAGGCTCGAGGATTTGAGCTTACTGTATTTCATTCCGATGACACGGATGGTAAGGTGCCTTTTGAATTCTGAGAGGGGACCGGTAGAAAGGAATTTGTAATAGTCAAGTTTTCCTGAGGCGCCGGGGGGCACTTTTGTTCCCATCGCATCGGCTACCTGTATCGCCTCCCTGATCACCCCGATGAAAAGCCTGCGGGTATGTCGCCTGGTCAGCATCTCACCAAGAAATAGCCCGCATACCGCACCAAGGGTGGTAATACATGAATTGATAATCAGTTTGGAGTAGAGCTCCTGGAATATTTCAGCACTAATGCGTGTTTCTACCATAGCATTTAGAATTTCACCCAACTTTTTCAGGGCTTCATCGGGTTCCCTCTTCCAGTTACCCAGAATGAACTCGCCTTCGGAGGTCATTTCAACCTCTCCCGGTGCATGCATGGTGGCCCCGAAGCCGACCACACATCCAATGGTTCGCTCAGTCCCTACAACTGCTGCCAGCATGTCTTCACAGATTCCGTTTTGCATGGAAATCACGCGAGTGTTGGCATGGAGGTAGGGAAGGACTCTTTTTGCTGCATCCACCAATCCGTCGGCTTTAGTAGCAATGAGTACGTAATCAAATTTTCCCTGCAGTTCTTCCGGGGTGGCAACGGCGGGTATGGGAATCGTAAAATCGCCGCAGCTTCCTTTAAGCTCAATACCTGAGAGCTTGATTTTTTCGGCTGTATCGGCATGTTTTGTCACCAGGGTGATGTTGTTGCCCTCCTTTGCCAGTACCCCGGCAACTACGCCTCCAATGGCTCCTGCGCCTATGATGCATATCCTCATAACTACCAGACCTTTATTAGTATTCTAGCTGACTTTGCGCTCATGTCCCGCTTCAATTATTTTTTAAGGTACAAATATTTTTTTTTCCATTTGCTTAAAAGTTGGCAGGATTCAAAGTAGTACATCAGGTTTTATCCTCATCAGGCTGGGTATTTTTAATAAAATCTTAATGACCTGAAAAACAGGAAGTAAATAAGGGGAGTGCTGAAAAAGTACACAGCTGCCGCGAAATACAACAGTAGCTTTAAATAACTGGAAAGGAGATGGTTCACACTTTGTCTTCAGGAGGAGTGTTGAAAAAAGCAACAGTTACTCGCCATTCCGATGGAATTTAAATTAGATTAAAAGTCAGAAAATCAAATAGATAGCACCTTATGGCATCATCTTTGTAAAGTGGTTCAGTGTGCGAAAAAACGCTTTACAGAATCAACAAACAAAACATAGAAGCAATGAAATCTGGCAAAAAAATGATGATCACAATGGTTGCAATGTTTACTGCAATGACAACCATTTACGCTGCGCAGGACAAGGGCGTAGCGAGCGAAGATCCTGCTGTGCAGCTGCGTTGCAGTGCCGAGCTGGCAGACCTGGCCAATGAACTGGCATTACAATATCGGCAGGAGAATGCTGGAGCTGTAATCAATGTGGCCGCAATCCCTGGGAACAGAAATGAAGAATTATTTGCAAAAGGGGGTATTGCCCTGGCAAACAAGGCTTGTCTTTCGGCTAATGACGGAGACCAGGGAAAAAGGATTGTAGTGGGCCGAGATGTGATTGTCCCTGTGATGAATATGAATCACCCCCTGAAAGAACTTATCCTTCAGAAGGGAATCACCCCGGAGCAGTTCGCGTCTGTTTACAAATCGGAAACCCGGGTAAGTTGGGGGGAGCTGCTTGGGACAAAAGATGCCCATGAAGTGAAGGCTTATGTCCCCGGACAAAAATGTGCCAAAGCATTCCTTGGAGAATTCATTAAGGCTGATCCGGGAGAGATTCATGGAGTGGAGGTGAATGCTCCTGAAGAGATGATCGGGCTTATTGAGGCTGATCACTATGCCATTGGTTTTTGTACGCTGGCCTGCCTTACAAAAATGGAGCGTAATGGAGTGGTTGCAGGAATTAGCATGATTCCGATGGATGTAGACGGAAGCGGGAATATCGAACATTTCGAAAACATTTATAACTCATATGCTGAATTGTCACACGGAATCTTTGTGGGAAAGTATCCCCGGGCCCTTTATAGCAGGGTCTATGCAGTTACTGCTCAGCAGGAGACAACAGAAGCAGAGACTGCCTTTCTTGAGTGGATGATTACCGGTTCGCAAAATGCCCTGGCATCAGCTGGTATCCTGGAGATGGATTATAGCGAGAAGGCTTCCGGTCTGCGCCAGCTCTACCCGGTAAATGCAATCGTTGCTGATGTTCCTGTGAAGGCTTCTGCCACCCGTACCCTGCTCCTTATTCTTGCTGGCCTGGTTCTTCTGGCTGTTGTCTCCTGGTTTTTAATGGGTCGTTCCAGAAAGCAGGAGGCTAAGGGTGTGGTTCGCAAGTCCAGCCCCGGTGCTTTTAACGAAAACTCGATCACTTATCCGGCTGGTTTGTTTTTTGATCGTTCCCATACCTGGGCTTTCATGGAAAAGACGGGAAATGTGCGGGTAGGAATTGATGATTTTATGCAACATGTAACCGGACCCGTAAGCAGGGTGATTATGAAATCTCCCGGCGAAAAGATCCATAAGGGTGAAGCTCTTCTTACTCTTATTCAAAAGGGGAAACAGCTTGAAATCAAATCGCCCGTATCGGGTGTGATTATGGAGCAGAACAGCGAACTTCAGAATGATGCGACCCTGCTCAACAATGATCCTTTTGCCGATGGCTGGGTATATACAGTGGAGCCCGCCAGCTGGATGTCCGAGATGAAATCATATTTCATGGGTGAGCCCTACGGACAATGGCTGAAAGATGAGTTTATCCGTCTCAAGGATTTCTTTTCAAATGGATTAAAATTCAAGGGTAGTGCTGAACTTGTACCGATTATGCAGGATGGCGGAGAGCTCAGGGATGGTGTCCTTGAGGATTTCGGACCGGAAGTTTGGGAGGAGTTCCAGGCGGCATTCATCAATCGTAAATAGACAACAGTTACAAAGGCCCGGAGTTCTTCCGGGCTTTTATTCACACATATAACTAAAACCAATATGGCAATTAACAGACGAAATTTTTTCAGAGCCCTGGGAGTAACAGGCGTTGCGCTGGGCGCTGGCAAGGAGCTCAATGCTGTTCCTGAAAAAGGGGATGAAAAAGAGTTTTACGGCGTATTATACGATGCAACCCGTTGTGTGGGATGCCAGACCTGCGAAGTGTCCTGCGCAGAAGCCAACGGCTTACCCGAGCCTGATCCAGAGGATTATCCCGTGCCCGGCACTACCCGGAAAGCGAATGAAAACAGGAGGACGGTTATCAATGCCTTCGAAAATGAGGAATTGGGAGAGATCTATTCCAAGACCCAGTGCATGCATTGTAACCAACCGGCATGTGCTTCCGCCTGTCTGACCCAGGCCATGCATAAAACGGAAGAAGGACCGGTGATCTGGCGTGACAGGAAATGCATGGGTTGTCGCTATTGTATGGTAAGCTGTCCATTCGATGTTCCCAAATTCGAATACCACAGTTCCAACCCCGACATTGTGAAATGTGACATGTGTTATGATAGACAAAAGGAAGGTGAACTACCGGCATGTGTGTCTAATTGTCCGGCCGAAGCCCTTACATTCGGATCGCGCCGCGAACTTATAAAGGAAGCTCGCAGACGCATCTTTGAGAATCCCGATATGTATTACGACGGGATTTATGGAGAGCATGAAGCAGGAGGTACCGGATGGCTGTATCTTTCGCCTGTTCCTTTTGAACAGATTGGCCTCAATACCAAGTTGCAGAAGAAGTCTTATCCCGAACTGACCAAAGGTTTCCTTTATTCAGTGCCTTCCATTTTTATTATGTGGCCTGCCATACTGCTGGGAATTCATAACGCTACCAAGAATAACGCTAAAACCTCTGACGACCATGAGTAAATATGTATCAATACCTAAAGACAATGACGGACAGCCGATTTTAAAGTTCTGGCTGAGTACCCTGAAGCCTCATGGGGAAATATTTACGCCCTTCAATATGATTTCAATTCCCATCATTATGGCCGGAATTGTAATCATCGTCATCCGTTTTGCAAACGGGATCGGTGCGGTAACCAACCTTACCCAGGAAGTCCCGTGGGGACTGTGGATCGGTTTTGATGTGGTTACAGGTGTGGCCTTTGCAGGAGGAGCCTATGTGGTGACCTTCATGGTCTATATCCTGAATATCGATAAGTACAGACCCATTGTGAGGGTGACGGTACTGAACGGTTTTCTTGCCTATGTGTTTTATGCTGGGGCATTGCTGCTGGACCTTGGTAAGCCCTGGAATGTGATCAACCCTATCATCGGGAATAACTTCGGGGTTAGCTCGGTATTATTTCTGGTTGCCTGGCACTTCCTCTTGTACATGATTGCCCAGCTTATTGAATTCTCACCCACCATCGCCGAATGGCTGGGGGCCAAAAAGGCCAGGAAGGTTCTTGCCGGAATGACCGTGGGTGCAGTGATCTTCGGGATTACCCTTTCCACCCTTCACCAGAGTGGTTTGGGAGCGCTATACCTGATGGCCAAAGAGAAAATTCACCCCCTTTGGTATTCAGAGTTTATTCCTATACTTTTCTTTATATCCAGTATTTTTGCCGGACTTTCAATGGTCATCTTTGAGGGTTCCATCAGCCAGAGGGTGTTCTCTGACCAGGTCAGCAAGGAGAACCACGATGGTCATGACGGAATTCTTCACGGACTGTCGAAGATATGTGCATTTACCCTGCTTATATATTTCTTTCTGCAGATAGTGGTCTTTGTGCACGGAAAGCACTGGAATTATTTGAATTCCGGCTGGGGCCTGTGGTACCTGACCGAGATGATCGGTTTTGTGATCGGACCCATGATCCTCTACTTTATTGCTTACCGCAGGCGCAAAATCAACCTGGTAAAGGTGGCAGCACTTGTGTGCATGATTGGTGTGATTATCAATCGTCTGAACATCACTGTTATCGGGTTTAGATGGGATGCTGTCGATCGTTATGTGCCATCCTGGATGGAAATCGTGGTGACCCTGGCTGTACTCTCCATTGAGATGTGGATTTTCAGATGGATCGTCAGGCGGATGCCTGTCCTGAGGGAAAGTCCCTCCTGGGTTCCCGCCGAACACTGAAGTCGAAAGTCGAAAGTCGAAAGTCGAAAGTCGAAAGTCGAAAGTCAAAGTCGAAAACTAAGAGGAAAAATGACCAATTACTAATTACTAATAACCATTTACCAATTACCAATAACCAATTACCAATAACCAATAACCAATTACCAATTACCAATTACCATTTACAAATAACAATTAACCAATTACAATACCATGAACCAAT
This sequence comes from uncultured Bacteroides sp., assembly GCA_964601975.1. Taxonomy (GTDB): domain Bacteria; phylum Bacteroidota; class Bacteroidia; order Bacteroidales. Next base: position 14,488 of record CAZRPW010000039.1, on the reverse strand, counting down.
TTGTATATTCTGATATTTTCGATACCAAGGGGATTGAATATATCATCGTGATTTTCTTCCTGCTGTTGATCATCCCCATATGGAGGATGCTGAATAAGCCCCTCAGGGAGACTGCCGGAGCAGGGGAGACCCTGAAGGCCCTTACGCTACAGGCTCTGAGGATTCCACAGGGCTTACTCTTTAATAAAAACCATACCTGGAGTTTTCTTGAGAAATCGGGTGTGGCCAGTGTGGGAATGGACGACCTGTTGCTGCATCTGACCGGTGGAGTTGAGCTTCAATACCTCAAGGAGCAGGAGGAAAAGGTGAAGCGTGGCGAAGCCATTGCACGAATCACCCAGGAAGGCAAGGAGCTGGTGATTACCTCTCCCATTTCAGGAGAAATCCAGAAGGTACATGTTTCCCTGGCGGACGATTCAGCCTCTATCAATAAGGATCCCTATAAATCCTGGCTATACAGGATCAAACCCGAGAATTGGCAGGAGGAGACCCACTCTGCGCTGATGGCGGAGCATGCTTCTGATTGGACCCGGGAGGAACTGGACCGTTTTAAGGACTACATGGCAGAAACAATGAGCGAGACAGGTGAGCCTGTCCTGCAGGCAGGAGGCGAGCTAATGGCTAATCCATTGAAGGAGATGGGCCGGGAAGCCTGGAAAGGTTTCCAGGAGAAGTTTCTGAATATCCAGGCTTAAAGATCCGTCCCTTTTTCGTAATTTCAAAGCTTCCGGGTGCAAAGCGCCGGGAAGCTTTTTACACAAAATCAGGTGAGTAGATTTAAACGCAAAGAGAATAGCAACAGGGTGGTTCGGAACCTTGTCCGGTTCAGATCCTCCATCTACGGAAGGGTGGTCTTCATTATCACGGGGGCCCTTGTCATTGTATTTGTTCTTTTCAATATTCTGTTCCGATCGGTTTACATGGATTTTTATAACCGGACGATCTCTCAGAATGGGGATAACATCAGCTCCATTATCGAAGGATCGCTCTACTACTCCATGCTGGAGAATGATAAGGCAATGCTGCAGCGAACCATGGACATGATCTCTACCATGTCGGGGATTGACGAGGTTAACCTCTATGACGATCAGAACCAGCTGGCCTACTCATCGGTTCACAGGGAAGAGGAATGCCATTGTAATCCAAACTGCATCTCGTGTCATACCGACCTGTCGGAAAGGTTCTCCAGGACGGAAAAGTCGTATGCTGTGGTTGGAGATGTTCCTGAATGTGGAATTCACCAGGGTGAGGAGGGGATCAGGCACCTGCTTATCTCTCAGCCCATTCTCAATGAACCCTCCTGTTACACGGCAGCATGCCATGCCCATAGTGAGAGCGACCAGGTATTAGGTTCGCTGATGGTGAGCATGCCACTGACCGATCTGGATGCTTTCTCGGTAGAATCTTCTACCGATTTTATGCTGCTGGCTTTATTGATAATCATCCTGGTGGTGACCTTCCTTGTTGTATTTACACGGAAACGAATCAAAGATCCGCTAAATTCGATTATCCAGGCCAGTGAGGCCGTGTCATCGGGCGATAACTCCATCCGGCTTGATATTAAACCCAACCTTTTGGATGATTTGCGGATGGTGTCGCTGGCATTTAACAATATGCTCGACAATATGGATGAGGCCACCAAGGAATTACAGAACTGGTCCCAGCAGCTTGAGTACAAGGTGCAGAAAAAGTCTGAAGAGCTTTCCGAGGCTCAAAACGAGCTCATCCACGTGGAGCGGATTGCATCCCTGGGCAAGCTCTCCTCTTCGGTAGCGCACGAGATTAACAATCCGCTGTCGGGAATCCTTGTGTACAATAAGCTGATATACAAGCAGCTTAATACGGGCGAGTTCTATCATCCCAAGAAGGAGTCCATACTGAAGAACCTCAAACTAATTGAATCGGAAACCAAGCGCTGTGGGGATATTGTGAAGGGGCTGCTGGACTTCTCACGGAAAGACCGGGAGGATTTTGAGCCTATTCAGCTTCATCCTCTGCTTGATGAAACCTACCGCCTGATGACCCATTCCATAAAGATGGCCGACAGCAGTTTCAAGACCGATTACCGGGCTACTGTCGACAATGTGGTGTGCAGTCCGAACCAGATCAAGCAGGCCTGCGTGGCCCTCGTTGTAAATGCTTCTGAGGCGGTCCATGAGCAGGGAGAAATAGTGATCAGTACCTTTAATCCGGACGCTGACCATATAAGCCTGGCCATCTCCGACAATGGTTCGGGGATCTCAGAATCAGATATGCCCCATATTTTTGAGCCTTTTTTCTCCACCAAACACAATACCAGTGGTATTGGGCTGGGGCTTTCCATCGTACATGGCATTGTGGAGAATCATAAGGGGAAGATTGAGGTTGATTCGGAACCCAACAAGGGTACAACTATTACAATCACGCTTCCTTTGCAGGGAGCATAATTTTTAAAACTATGCCCAACCAAGTTTCTATTCTGATTGTGGATGATGAAGATTCCGTAAGGGATTCGCTCTACAACTGGTTCATCGACGATGGCTATCGTGTCGATTGCGCCGAAAACGCAAAGACTGCACTTTCGCTTCTTAATGAAAAGGACTATGATATCGTGTTGGCGGATATCAAAATGCCGGGCATGGACGGGATGGAGATGCACCGGCGCATCAAGACGCTTCCCCGCGTCCCCATTGTAATTATAATGACCGCCTTTGCTTCTGTAGATACTGCTGTCCAGGCCCTGAAGGAAGGGGCATTCGACTATGTGACCAAGCCTTTTGATCCCGACGACCTGTCCCACCTGATCCGTAATGCAGCTACCCAGGTGGCACTGAAGGCCGAGAACGAAAACCTGAAGGAAAAAATTACAAGTCTGGCCGATGTGGATGATATAGTGGGGGAGAGTGAACCCCTGAAGAAGGTGCTGAAGGAGGTGGAACAGGTGGCACCAGCCGAATCGTCAGTGATTATCACCGGGGAAAGTGGAACCGGGAAGGAACTGGTGGCGCGTGCCATTCATTCCAATTCGCCCCGAAAATATTTTCCTTTGATAAGCGTACATTGTGGTGCGCTATCGGAGAGTTTGCTTGAAAGCGAGTTATTTGGCCATGAGAAGGGGGCCTTTACGGGTGCGACTTTTAACCGTAAAGGACGTTTTGAGATGGCCGATGGAGGAACCATCTTCCTGGATGAGATTGGAACTATTTCCTCAAAGATGCAGGTGGAACTGCTCCGCGTACTTGAATCCAAGACCTTTGTGAGGGTGGGCGGAAACAAGGAGATCTCGTCCGACTTCAGGGTAATCTGTGCCACCAACCGCGATTTGAAAGAGATGGTGAAGAGCGGGACCTTCCGGGAAGACCTTTACTATCGGCTCAATGTGGTAAATATAAGGATTCCCCCCCTGAGGGAAAGGCCTGGAGATGTTCCCATGCTGGTGAAGCATTTTATAGGGAAGTACTGTACTTCCATGAGCAGGGACATGATCTCCATCGATTCTGCTGCCATGAAACACCTGGAGTCCTTTGAATATCCGGGCAATGTGCGGGAACTGGAAAACATGATTGAACGCGCCATCGTAGTAGGCAATGGCAAAGTTATTACCCTGAAGGATCTTCCCATGGGACGGGAGGTGATCAGCAGCTCCATCGAGAGCCTGGATGACCTGGAGAAAAAGCACATTCTGAAAATCCTGGAGAAATATTCATGGAATATCTCAAGGGCTGCAAAGGCGCTGAGTGTCGACCGGGCCACCCTTTACAATAAGATTAAGAAGTATAAACTCAAGGAGCAATAGTACGTTTGAAGGAGCAGTCCATCATACTGGTCTCCTGCGGGCTTTTTGAGAAAAAACTTACGGAAAGTGTCGCTAAGGATGTATCCAGGGAGTTTACCCATCCCGTGGAACTAAGGGAGTGCAACCTGGATATCAGCCACTTTTATAATCCGGGTCGTCGCCAGTACGATGCCAATAAATTGCTGCATGCCATTACCCAGCGTGCTCCCACCGATGGGTTGAAGGTGATGGGCATGGCCCGGGTCGATCTCTACATCCCCATCCTTACCTATATATTCGGACAGGCCAGGCTGAACGGCTACACGGGTATTGCTTCATTGTACCGTCTCAGGAATGAGCATTACGGACTGGAGAAGGACTACGAATTGCTCATTGACCGCTTCAGCAAGGTGATCATTCACGAACTGGGGCACACTTTTGGACTGATCCACTGTAGTAATCCGGTGTGTGTGATGCGATCCAGCACTTACGTAGAGGACCTGGATCAGAAGGAAAAGAAGTTTTGCCACCGCTGTCGGACCGAATTAAACCGGGTCCGTGACCAGGAATTGTAAGCTCAAAACAAGCGAGGCATTCTCAAAAGTCCATCTCTACCTAGTTTTAAGGGATGCTTGAGAAGTAACCTGGCATTTTTTCCGCCTTGGCGGAAATAAGCACGTTACAAAAAAGCATCCCTTAAAAAATCAATTCAGGATATTCCCGAATTTAATACTGAAATAGAGGGTGCGGGGGTTGATGGGGCCGTAAATATAGGCAGGATCGCGATCTATCCCAATGTCAAAATCGTCCTGGTAGGAGTTGAAGATATTTTTCATTCCTCCGGAGAGCTCGACGGAAGCTCCGTTAAGCTTTATGGTATAGGCAAGTTTTAATCCCAGGTCGAAGAAGCGATCCGATTCGCGCAGTTCACCAGCCGGGTTCCCGGTTCCGAAATAGGGGACAAGCATTTTTCCTGTATAGTTTCCTGTGGAAGTGAAGCAGAAGCGCTTCGCGAAGTCCCAGTCCAGTGCATAATACCCATAGGTATTGGGGGTTCTGAAGAAGTGTGTTTCTCCGAAATCCTGTTCTTCCTCGAATTGGCTGGTCTGCAGCGTAAGTCCGGAACTGAAACTGAGATCTTTTCCCGGTCGCAGCTTCAATTCGATATTTACACCTTGCACCGAGGCTCCGCCTTCGGCATTTACCCGGGTATAGATTACCGTTCCATCCTCGTCCGGTTCACCAAATTCATTGGCGAAAGCATCCACCAGCCTGGTATAAAAACCTTCCACCAGTAAACCTGTGTATACTTTTCCAATGACCCTGTTGAAGTCCATTGAAGCCATTACACTATGACTGGTCTCCTGTGTCAGGTCGGGATCATTCTCATGAATCACCTGCCTGGATCCGGAGGTCTCAATATGCAGGTCTTCGTCAAAGATCTGCGGTGCCCTGTATCCCTGGGAGTAGGTGATCCTGGCCTTAAGAGGGTCTGCTACACGGTACATGATGCTAAGGCGTGGACTGAGCACATCCCCTGATGTACCTTCATGATCTTCGCGGGCAAGGTCTTTGATCTGGTAGTGATCGTAACGGGCGCCGGCCGAAATGCTTATGTTGTTCAGCTTCAGGTCATACTGTGTAAAAGCACCAGTGGTGATTGAAGACTGATCAGCCACTGTAGTATTGGATGTGTGAGGAATATTCGTGATTTCACCGTCCACGATGGTGGCATTATCCAAATCGGGATAACCCAGCTTTTGATCCAGCAGGAAATCCCCGCTGTTCTCGATGCCGGCCACCACGCTGGATTTTCCTAAAACTGTTTTATACTGGATGCCGGTATTGTAGGATCTGTCCCTGGAGAACCCGTAATTGCTGAGTGACTGCCTGGCTCCGTAATAGGAATCCCTGTCCAGGGATTGGCCGGAAGCAAAGATTGAGAGCATGTCATAATCCCTGTAGTAACGCTCATAGCTGAGTCCGCCCACTTTCATATTATGTGTCAGGGCCTCGGCAATATCCCTTTCATGGAGAGGATAGTCCAGCCTGTTACCTCCATCTCTTTGTTCCTGGATGGAAAAGAAATCCAGGGTCAGTTTGTCCCTGTCATCGAAACGGTGAAAAATCCTTGCACCGACAGTCAGATTGCTCAGAGACGCTATTTCAGAGAAGCTGTCATTGTTGGCATCATACATATCCCTTTTTCTTGTAAACCCATAGAGTGACATACCCGATTTGGCATCATGAGAAACCACCGAGGTGTTGAAATTAAAAGAATAGTCACCGGCAGCGCCGCCTGATCCTTCCGTGCCGATTCCCGCCAGGCCATAAGAGGCCCCTGCCTGATAGGTGTTGATTTTTGGATCTTTAAGGATGATGTTGATGGTTCCTGCAATGGCATTGCTGCCAAACAGGGCTGAACCGCCACCTCTGATTACTTCCACTTTTTCAATCATGTTGGATGGGATCAATTCGAGACCGTACACCCCTGCCAGTCCGCTGAATATGGGACGGCTGTTTATAAGGATTTGTGAATAGGCACCTTCCATGCCATTCATGCGGACCTGGGAGAAACCGCAGTTCTGGCAATTGTTTTCAAGGCGAAGTCCGGGTAAAAAATTAAGGCCTTCTCCCAGGCTTACCGACTGTGTGGAATTAAATATTGCGGCGGAAATGGTATTGACGATCACGGGCGCTTCTGTTCGCTTCTGTTCACTTCTGTCGGCCGAGACCACCACTTCTTCAAGGTTCAGGATGTCTTCTTCCAGTTCGAATTTAAGCTCTATTGTATTTCCTTTTTGCAGGCTCACCTCCTGGGTGATGGGTTTATAACCTACCATGCTGATAACCAGGGTGTAATCGCCAACGGGCAGGTTTATGAGCTGGAAGTGGCCGGTTTCGTCAGTCACTGTACCTATCGTTGTGCCCTTGAGTGCCACGCTGGCAAAGGGGATATGTACCCCCCCGCAGATTACGTGACCCACAATATTGGCATCCGTATGTTTTTTCTGTGCATTCGTATGGACCACTAAAGTAAAAAGTATTCCAAGTGTTATAAGAATTCGGTAAGGCATTTCGATATTGATTTTGTAATTCGGGGAATTACATGGATATTAGTCTGCCGGGTGACAAACAAGGGTCTTCTGTTAAAGAAGTTTTTCAGGAAATCAAATACAATGGGGGGGAGCCCTGCCCTGGTTGACAGGAATGAGGCCAGGAATATGGTACTCCTCGATGAACCACCTCTTGTCAATACGCAAAGACAGGTTCATAAGGGCGAGCACCACTGCCGATGAGAGTATGAGGATCTCCAGTGCATGGAACATGAAAAATTCCAGGTTCGAATGGTGGTGAGATTTCCCCTGCGTTGAATCGGCTGCTTTGTTGAATGGATGGGCATGGGTGACCACAGTGCCATTGGGCATAACATGGACGTGGATATATACGGCCTTGTTAACCAGCAGGGCAGACATGACGAGAATCATCAAAAAAACTCCCAGCTGTTTTATGGTCTTATGTATATTTCCGATCATTCGTTTACAAAATAACAGAACTTAAACGGGATTGGAAATACCCAAATGTAGGTATTTATGAAACACCTCTTATTTAAACTCATTCTAACCTTCCCTGTATCATTGGATTAGGTATTTTATTCTGCGAATAAATTCGCTCTATGTGAACAGGGTAAAATCTCTGTTGTTATTATAAATAAATCATACATTTAATACCTGACAGCCCCATGAATACACACTTAAGCAAGATCCAGGAAATCCTGGGAAAACCCTATGAAGACCTGGAGTTCCTCCTGGAATGTTTTTCTGAAGTCCTTGTAGAAAACGATGAGCAAAAGCTTGCAAATCAGCTTCCATGGTTAACCGAATCAGCACCAGAATTCAACAGTAGCAATTTGCGGGAGCAGTTGCATATGTATTCTATAAGCTTCCAGCTCCTGAATCTCTGTGAAGTGAATGGTGCCGTACAGAATAGAAGGCGTAAACAGGAGCTTGATGGATATGGCAGTGTGAATGGACTCTGGGGTTCGGTGCTGCAAAATCTTAAAAACAAGGGTGTTGATGAAGACCAGATCCTGGATCAATTCAGGAATGTGGAGGCTGAACCTGTGCTGACAGCTCATCCCACCGAAGCAAAACGCCCGGTTGTACTGGGCCTTTACCGGCAGTTATATCTGCTTCTGGTGAAGCTGGAGAATACGATGTATAACTCCTATGAAAGGGGAGAGGTGAAGCATGATATCAAAAGGATTTTGCACAAGCTGTGGTTTATCGGGGAGATTTTTGTGGAGAAGCCGGCTATTGAGTCTGAGCTGGAGAATGCACTTCACTATTTCTACAAGGTCTTCCCGGAGGTGCTTCCCTTTCTGGATTTCAGGCTTAAGCAGGCCTGGAGGGAGTCAGGCTTTGACCCTTCAAAGGTTGAAGATACAAGCAATTTCCCCTCGCTTACCTTTGGAAACTGGGTGGGTGGCGACCGGGACGGGCATCCTCTTGTAACCGCAAAGGTGACAGAATATACCCTGACTGCGTTTCGCATGCATGCTCTCCGACTGATGATTGCACAGCTGGATGACCTGGCGGAGAAGGTGAGTATTTATTGCGAAAGGGAGAAGCTTATTCCGGAATTTGAGGCTCGCCTGGCTGAGTTGGAGCGGGAACTTGGGCTTGAGCAGACCGAGGAGCCTTTTAAGCTTTTTGTAAAGATCCTGAAGCAAAAGCTGCCGGTTGAGGAGCGATCTGGTGGGGGTATATCCCTGAAAGACGCATCATTTTCCTACAGGAGTTCGGGCGAACTGAGCGACGATCTGAGACTCCTTAAGAAGGCACTTGTTCATTACGGAGCCTGGTCCATTGCCAGTTATGATGTGCAAAAGGTGCTCAGGCACCTGGATATTTTCGGGTTCCACCTGGCACGGCTCGACATCCGTCAGAACAGCCAGTACTACGAAGAGGCACTGCTGGATATTGTGCAGTCCAGTATGCCCGGCGTTCATGCCAAACTTGTGAAAGACCAGGGTGCCCGAAGACAATTCATAGTGGATGAACTATCTCAAAACCGTCCTTTTATCAGCCGCCCCGATTTACTTGAATCTGATAAGGCACGGGAGGCGGTGGATACTTTTCTTAGTCTGGCCGCTCATATAAGAAACTATTCGGAGCGGGCCCTGGGGAACCTGATCGTAAGCATGACCCGCAACCGCTGGGATCTGTTTACTGTTTATCTCTTCATGCGAGAAGCAGGTCTTACCCGGCATACTGCCCAGGGCATGGTTTGTCCCCTTCCCGTGGTACCCCTGTTCGAAACCATTGAGGACCTCAGGAAGAGTCCCGAAATACTGGATGCCTTCCTTTCCCATCCGGTCACAAAAAACAGCCTTGAATATCTGCGCGTGAGCCGGGGCCGTTCCCTGTCGGTGCAGGATGTGATGATTGGCTATTCGGACAGCAATAAGGATGGCGGGATCCTTGCAAGTACCTGGTATCTTTATGATGCCCAGGTAAAGCTTTCGGAGATAGGCAGGAAGCATGGGGTGGATATCCGTTTTTTTCACGGGAAAGGCGGGACCATCAGCCGGGGGGCAGGCCCCACACACTGGTTCCTGAAGTCGCTTCCCGGTTCTTCCCAGAACGGTCTTATCCGGATTACCGAACAGGGAGAGACCATCGAACGGAAGTATGCCAATAAGGGGAATGCAGGCTATAATCTTGAGTTACTGCTTGCGGGAGTTACTCAGCGTGCTGTCCTGGCGCAAAACAAACCCCGGGAGATTGATGCCAGGCAGTCGGAGCTATTCACTCATATGGCGGAGGAAAGTTACCGGGTATTTAAAGATCTGACCAATCATCCTTCTTTCATCCGTTTTTATGAGCAGGCCACACCCATCGATGTAATCGAATTGAGCAAGATCGGATCGCGCCCTTCGCGCCGCAGGGGCAAAAGAAGCCTGGAGGACCTGAGGGCGATTCCCTGGGTATTCAGCTGGACCCAATCGCGTATGCACATCTCCTCATGGTATGGGGTAGGTTCCACCCTGGCAAAGATGAAGAAGGAACATCCTGAAATGTATGCCTATCTGAAAGAACTTGAAAAAGGAGAGGATTTTGTCCGTTATGTACTTACCAATGTGGATACTTCCCTGGCCGCCACCGACGAGGAGGTCATGCGCATGTATGCCGGATTGGTGGAAGACCATAAGGTAAAGGAAGATATCCTGGGTATGTTGCTTGATGAACTGGCCCTGACCCGGGAAATGATGCTCGATTTGCTGGGAAGCTCCATTGCCAACCGGCGTGTGAATCATCACTATTCCACAAGACTGAGGGCCGAAGCCCTGCTGCCTTTGCACAAAGAACAGGTGCTCCTGCTTGGGAGTTGGAGAAAGGCGCTGAAGGCTGGTAAAACCAACGAAGCCGATGAATTACTAAAGAACCTTCTTCGCAGTGTAAATGCCATTGCCAACGCCATGGGAACCACCGGGTAGTTTTATTATCTTTAAGCTGCCATGAGCCAAAGTAAGCAGGATATTAGGTGGGAGCAGCGCTTTTCCAATTTTCACAAAGCCTTGAGTCAACTTCTCAGATACAAGGAGAAGGAAGGGCTAAATGAGATTTATTATCCGAATCCTTATTAAGCCTTGTAAGTCTTGAGCTGGATGATCTATTGTTGCCCTACCTGATCGATCTTTCGATTCATTCTCATATTAAAAATGGGGAGCTCATTGAACATATAGAAAGGGTAGGGAAGGAGTTTTACATTAAATAATATGATCCGAAGCATTCTATGAGTTCATGGTACGGATCACATCCCCATCGAGGGTATGGTATTCACGCATCAGGTTGGCCGTCATGCAGGAGTGAACCGGAATTATTAGCAGTCGGTCGCCCATCCGGGTTCGTTCGAAAAGTTCACCTGCATTTTCAAGGAGTCCGTGTTCCTGTGAGAGTCCGGTTACAAAGGTCTTCACGCCAGAGCAGCTCCATCCCTTTTTTTCCTGCTCAGCCACCTGTCCGTAAATAATCTGATCACCAAATAGTACGGATTCTTTGGAGAAGTGGACTCCTCCTCCGTGAATCACAAGTTGTTTCCGGTCGGGATATCTGCCGCTTACTGTACAGTCCATGGCCACAGCTACCTGTGCCGGGGAGCATGAACCCAGCAAGACCTGTGTCAGATCGTAAAAGACAAAATTGCCTGGAGTGATTTCATCAATCCCAAAGAAGTTTTCCTGGGTGCTGCAATTGGGCGTGTCACCATACAGGTTGATGGGATTATATACAGCAAATTCTTCTTTAAGCTTCTGAAGCATACCACTTACCTGGAGGTGGATTCGCGCTTTCTCTATGTTTTCTTTGGCCTTGTAAGAGTGTCCGGCGTGACAGTAGAATCCCTTGAACTTCAGCCTTGGATTTTTAAAGGAAGCGGCGAGCACTTTCTCGATTTCCTTTTTGTTGCCCGAGGGGATTCCCGTTCGCCCGTACCCCGGATCAATGTCGATGTAGAAATCTACCGGATGTTCCAGCTTGCTTAGAAAGGCCAGGGTGTCGGGATTGTCCAGCAGGATGGAGATATTTACATTCTCCGATAGTTCATTAAGCTGTTTCAGCTCGTGTGGAATAAAGGGGAAGGCCACCAGGATATCCTTCCAGCCTGCTTCAGCAAAGTAGGCTGCCATGCGGAGGGAAGAAACTGTAATCTTTGAAACCCCGAAATCACGAAACCAGCCTCCGATCTCTGCACTCTGGTGGGTTTTGAAGTGGGGCCTGAATGAGCGCTGATTCGAGTCGGCCTTCAGGGCCATCTTTTCAATATTCTTCAGGCATTTGTCTTTGTCGATAAGCAGCTTTGGCATTAGAGATAAGCTTTTTTTCTTGTAAGTATTTCAGAGAGCAGCAGGCTTGAGACACAGAAGGAAAGGAAGAGGTAGAACCCCCCCAGGAGTTTTGTGCCGTTGGTGGTGAAGATCTCCACTGTTTCGGTCCGGCTAAGGCTGTCCATCTGGCTTCCCACGATTCCGTTAAACCCAATGTAGGCCATGAAGATGGCCACCACCATTACGTCGGCCATGGACCATTTCCCTGATTTCATCACGAAAAAACGTATAAGTTGGTTGCTGTTTATATGCTCTTTTCCAAGCGACCAGAGAAAGGAAGAGATCAGCTTCAGGGAGGGGAAGATTATAGAGAAGGTGAAGACCAGGATGCCCACAAAGATCATTTCAAAAGAGCCCTCGCTTATAAGGATATGTACAAGGTCTGTGATGCTTTTGCTCTGGAAAAAGATAATGTTGTCCTGGAAAATCACCTCTTCTCCTATGAGCTGGAAGCGGAGCATGTCGATCATCGCCTCCAGGTCGATCATGGGGGTGGTAATGCCACCAATCAGCAAACACAGGGAGCCCAGGATCAGCATCAGCGATTGCATCTGGCTGCGGGAGCGTATGGCCAGGGTGTTCAGCAGGAAGATGAGTAATACAGCCACCAGGATCATCATTACCCGCGTGTTGATTTCCCTGGTTCTGTCCGAAACTTCTCCTTTCAGATAGTCCTGGCACTCTGTCTTACTATGGGTCTTATATTTCTCCAGTACAGCCCTGAATGGTTTCATACTGTCCAGGCTGTAGGTTTCCGAGGAAAGCTTACCCAGTTTATCCTGCAGGTAGGTCTGAATGCCCTGTTTTGTAGCCGGTTTATTGATTTCATTAAGTACCATACTGGCGTAGGAGGGTACGCTGTCTCTCAGCTGGTTCACATCCAGGACCATGCCGGCAACCATCCGTTTCATGGCTGAGAATTGTCCGGAAGTCCGTTCTTTTATAATGATCTCCAGGTCATCCAGCAATCCATACATGATGGTTTCCAGGCTTTGCTCAAGTTCTACGCGGTTTTCGGGACTGAGGTCCATCTCTATGATCTTCTTGCTCAGAATTAGTGAAACCTGTTCCCTCCACTCATCGGCATTAAGCAGTCCGTATTGTGCGTGGTTAATCTCTGCCAGGTCGATTTTCAGTTCCTGGTTCTCATTGGCAAGAATCATCATCTGGGTGGTGAGTACCCCGGCAGCTACCAGTAGGCCCAGGCTGATTACAATGATTACATATCTCATATTTTTTATTTGAGCGCAGGATAAGTTAGTAAAAACTTGATTTATCTGTTAAATTTGGCGATTCTGTAACAAATATAAGCCTCACAATATGATTTACCGCACTTTTTCTTTGTTGACATTCAGCCTCTTTCTGACACTTTCGGTTTCGGCCCAGACCGACCCGGTTATGCAAAAAATTGTGGAGATTGGTCGGGCCGACAACCAGACCATGGACCACCTTGATATTCTTTGTAACCGTTTTGGCGGAAGGCTGATAGGCTCCGATGCTTATGAGAATGCGGCTGTGTGGGCTGCCAGTAAATTTGATGACTGGGGCATGGAAGTGGTGATGGATGAGGTGGGTGAACTGCCTGTTGGATTTAACCGGGGACCCTGGTTCGGGAAGTTGCTTGCCGAGGAGGGGATGACGCTTCATTTTGCGACGCCTTCGTACACCTCCGGGACCAGGGGGGTACAACGGGGACCTGTCCTTATTGAGCCGCATACCCAGGCTGAATTTGAAAGTATGAAGGGCGTTTTAAAGGGTGCCTGGGTGCTTATAGCTGGAGAAAATAAGGGTTGGCCCATCGATATCTCGGCCGAGGCTGACAGCCTCAGGGACTCGCTGAAACTTGTAAATGCAGAGATTGAAAAAAAGAATAATATAATACGCAGGGAGAACTGGAGCAAGAGGCATTCCAATGAGCCGGAAAAGGAGCTTCTTCCAATGAGCAATGAGCCTGCCCTGTTTTACAGGGAGATGGTGGAAGCCGGAATCCTGGGCATTATCCAGTCCGCCAAAACTCCGATCAGGGTGCTCTACGACCGAAAGAATATCCATGGGATGAGTTTTGAGAACCTTCCTTCAGTGCCCGATATCAAACTGGACGAACACCAGTATAAGAAGATTTTCCAGATGGCAGAGGAGCGTCGTTACTTCCAGCTGGAATTTGACATTCGTAACCACTGGAAGATGGGGCCTGTGAAATACCACAACGTGATCGGAGTAATTCCCGGTACCGAATTTCCTGATGAGTATGTGATTATGAGTGGCCACCTGGATGCCTTTGATGTGGCCACCGGGGGAGTGGACGATGGTTCGGGTGTGACGCCCACCATGGAAGCTGCAAGGCTGATCATGGAGGCGGGCGGAAAACCCAAACGGACCATCCTGGCCATCCTCTGGGCAGGGGAGGAATTCGGACTCTATGGATCCACAAGCTGGGTGGAGCGTCACGAAACAGACCTGGCTAAGGTATCTAACATGGTTAACCGTGATGGGGGTCCCGAGGTGCCTGTAGCCATCTCAGCAGCTGCATCCCAGATGGAAGATCTCAGGCCGATTGTTGAAGTGATTAATAGCATCAATCCGGATTTTCCTGTGGAACTTAAAGAACGCAAGCCCAGGCCCAAACCCGAAAGGGCATGGGGAACTGACAGCGGACCCTTTGCCGTGAAAGGTGTTCCTACGGTAGGCTTCGACCTGGGAGATTCCAGGGGTTATAATTTTGATTATGGGGAGATATGGCACACAGAGCGCGATTTATACAACAAGAGCATCGCAGAGTACCAGGAGCAGGCAGCAACAGCCACTGCAGTGCTTGTATACGGACTGGCTAACCTGGATCATAAACT
>CAZRPW010000038.1:0-35817 GCA_964601975.1 uncultured Bacteroides sp. | reverse complement strand
TATGGGGAGTAATCGATCCGGGCTTGGCAATAACCATACCCCTCTTGATCTCCTTTTTGTCAACACCACGGAGGAGCAGACCAACGTTGTCACCAGCTTCTCCACGATCGAGAATCTTACGGAACATCTCAACACCCGTTACAACAGTCTTACGACCTTCAGCACCAAGACCAATAAGGTTCATCTCGTCACCTGTGTTTACAACCCCAGTTTCGATACGACCGGTTGCTACAGTACCACGACCTGTGATCGAGAATACATCCTCAACAGGCATCAGGAAGTCTTTGTCAACTTCACGGGGAGGAATGGGGATAAAAGCATCTACAGCATCCATCAGCTCCATCACTTTCTCTTCCCACTTCGCTTCACCATTCAATGCACCCAGTGCAGAACCATGAATAACGGGAGAGTCCTCTTCAAAATCATAGAAGGCGAGAAGTTCACGAACTTCCATTTCAACAAGCTCGAGGAGTTCTTCATCATCAACCATGTCAACCTTGTTCAGGAAAACAACAATCTTAGGAACGTTCACCTGGCGGGCCAGAAGGATGTGTTCCCTTGTTTGTGGCATAGGACCATCTGTTCCGGCAACCACGATAATAGCACCGTCCATCTGGGCAGCACCAGTTACCATATTCTTTACGTAGTCAGCGTGTCCGGGACAGTCAACGTGCGCATAGTGGCGGTTTGCTGTTGAATATTCAACGTGGGCAGTGTTAATTGTAATACCACGTTCTTTTTCTTCCGGTGCATTGTCAATAGAGTCAAAATCCCTGATTTCAGAGAGACCTTTCTTTGCAAGAACCTGTGTAATAGCAGCGGTCAAAGTGGTTTTACCGTGATCAACGTGACCAATAGTACCGATATTGACGTGCGGTTTGGACCTATCAAATTTTTCCTTAGCCATAACTTAATTTAATTAATTTGCTACTTGTTTATTTTGTTACTTTTCTAATTTATCAGAGCCAATGCTGGGATTTGAACCCAGGACCTCTTCCTTACCAAGGAAACGCTCTACCCCTGAGCTACATCGGCTTACTCAAGGTCTTGGAGCGGGAAACGAGGCTCGAACTCGCGACCCCAACCTTGGAAGGGTTGTGCTCTACCAACTGAGCTATTCCCGCGTAAACCAGTCGAAAGCCACAAGCTGAAAGCCGAAAGAGGTTTATTAAACTCACTTTTGACTTTTAGACTTTTGACTTTCTGACTTGAGTCGTGGGGAAAGAAGGATTCGAACCTCCGAAGTCGTACGACAGCAGATTTACAGTCTGCCCCAGTTGGCCACTTTGGTATTTCCCCAATTATCAATAAGTTAATGAACGATCCATAAATTTAGAGCCGATGGAGGGATTCGAACCCCCGACCTGCTGATTACAAATCAGCTGCTCTGACCAACTGAGCTACATCGGCGTATGAAGAACGCTATTAAATCACCCTCCAAAATCGGTTCGCAAATGTATGAAATATTTTACTTAATTCACAAAAAAATATATTACTTTTTTAGAACCCATAAAAAAAGCTGCCAGAGCAGCCTTTTTTACAGGTTTTTGGGTGCTATTTCTTCCTGATTTTTTCTTTTCGCCTCACAAGTTGCTTCTTTAATGCGTCAATGGAGAGGTCTGTTGCCTCTTCAAACGATTTACACTGCTTCTTTGCAAAAACGGTCTGCCCTTTTACATCCAGCTTTATCTCCACCAGCTTGTTTTCACGATCCTCGTTGTTATCAAGTCTCAGGAAAACCTCTGCTCCCATGATATCGTCATAAATAGTGGGCAGCTTGTTTATCTTAGAGTTGACGAAATCCAACAACTTCTGATCTGCGTCGAAACGAATAGAATGCATCTTTATGTCCATAGGTACCTCCTTATTTTTCGGCCCTTGGATGGGCCTGATTATAAATTGATTTTAATTTCTCAAATGTATTATGAGTATACACCTGGGTCGCCGAAAGGTTCGCGTGACCCAGGATCTCTTTAATGGCATTCAGGTCTGCTCCGTCATTAAGCATATGTGTGGCAAAGGTATGCCTCAGCACATGCGGACTCTTCTTATCCAGGGTTGTTACCATGGCCAGGTATTTCCTGACGACCCTGTAGATAAGCGATTCATAGGCTGGTTTGCCACCAGAAGTAACAAACAGGGCCTTCACCCCGGGCTCTGTAATAAGCTCCGCCCGCAAAACCAGGTATTTGTCAATGGCCACCAGCATATCATCATTAATAGGGATGATTCTCTCCTTGTTGCGCTTTCCCAGTACCTTGACAGATTTAGAAGCCCTGTCAGGTGATCCGACATTAAGCCCAAGCAGCTCACTGCGCCTCATACCAGTCTGGTACAATAAATCAATTATAAGCCTGTTCCGCACTCCCTCAAAATCATCCCCGAAATAATCACGGTCCAGAAGGGATTCCATGCCGCTCTCTTCCACGAAAACCGGATTTCGCTTCTTCACCTTGGGTTTCAGCACCCGATCCACCGGATTAGAATCAAGTTTTCCTTCCTTGATCAGATATTTGGAATAGGTACTCAGCGCAGCCAGCTTTTTATTCACTGTCCTTGGGGCTATCCCCAATCCCATTTGGGAGACAACCCATGAACGTATGGTCCTAAAATACAAATCCATGCCTTCTTTGCCCATTTCAAGACAGAAAGCATGGAATTGATTCAATACGGTATTATAAGCTTTTATGGTATGACTTGAATACCTAAGCTCAGCCTGCAGATATTTCAGAAATTCTTCAGTCTCGGTCATGGGCAGCATATCAATACCTGCCAAAACCCCGAAATACTATTCTTCTTCTAGTTGCAGTTGCTGAATATAGATGGCCTTAAGCTTCTGCTGACGCTTGGTAATGGATGGCTTTATAAAGGCCTGACGAGCCCTAAGCTCCTTTACCACACCTGTCTTCTCAAACTTACGCTTGAACTTCTTTAAGGACCTTTCAATATTCTCACCCTCTTTAATGGGAATTACAATCATTTTCTCTTGTTTTAATTTCGAGCCGCAAATGTAGAAATTCCTCTTTGAATATTCAACAAAAACAAGCTATTTTTTAAAATGACAGTAAGTGAGTGCAACAATAAACTATATAAGATATAACGGAACTTTGTCAGACTTCTCTCCTCTCCCTATAAAAATAGACAAAAAAAGTGTGTAAGGCAATGGAAAAAGTCATCAATCTTTAATACAGCCGACCGAAAAGCCATCAAGCTTACGTCCGGACCGGTACATATTCCTTTTTTCTACAGTGAAAACAGCAAATAGGGAGCAATCCGCTTCAGGGTAGAATCTCCTAATAGACCATACTCCCATATCTCTCTCACAGAGCCAATATGGCCTTGAATATCCCGATAATTCAAGAGTGATTTTACATCATTATACTCCAGGTAGGGATGCCTCAATAAGGTATGGAAACCAGCAGAATTTATATCAATTTTTTCTATTCTGGCACTATCGATATAGATATACGGTCCAATGCGCTGAAGGGTTTGTCCCTCCATCCCATATACCTCCATCAACTGCTCCAGACTCACAAAACCTCCCAGCAGGTTTCGGTATTTAACAATCCGACCTGCAAATACCGGCCCAATTCCCGGAAGCGGAAGCAGTGCCAATGAATCAGCAGCATTGAGATCAACCGTGGAAATTTTGTTGGGAACCCGTTTTTTCTGAGTACCTGAATCCGCATGGGGTAATGTCTGGTGCCGGGATTGATTGTTTTTCAAACTTGTCATCTGGTCCAGAGAATCCGCCGCTTCCACGGCAGCAAGAAATGCCTCAGCTTCCTTCCTGAATTGATCCATCCCAGGCGGCTCCCTGGCCGGCAGCATCCGGAATCCAATCCTGACCCCAAGGCTGAACATCACCAGCAAAGACAACAAAAACAATGCCCTTTGCTCTCCGCGAGGCAAAAGATAAAACTCCCTTAAAAGTTTTTTGATCATCTATAGCTTAATGTGACAGAGCGCCACAAATCAGCCTATGGAAGGGAAAAGCGTGATGACCCGGCTATATACGCCCAGGGCAAAAAGTAATGCAATGGCCAGAGGGGCAACAAATTTAACCAGGAACATGAAGAGCTTATAGTACCCGGCTTTATACTTACCGTCGCTGGAAAGCTCATTCTTCGTTGTATCTTTTGACAGGAACCAGCCTATGAACACAACGATGAAGAATCCTCCCAGGGGAAGCATGAGATCTGGTGATGCGTTGAATACACCAAAAACCTCAGGCGATAAAGTACAAATGATTCCCAATAGACTAACCGATAACATGGACAGGATGGCTGCCCTTCTACGACTTATATTCAGCTGCTCTGAAAAATAGGCTACTATTACTTCCAGCATGGATATGGTGGAAGTGAGTGCAGCAAAACAGAGAAGCAGGAAAAACATAAATGCCCAGATAAGCCCACCCGGCATATTATTAAAAATGACAGGCAGGGTTTTATAGACCAATTCCGGTCCTTCATCAGGAGCAATTCCAAAAGCAAATACGGCCGGGAAAATGGCCACTCCGGCAATAATGGCAACTGCTGTATCAGCGATTACGACACTCACTGCAGTAGAAGCAAGATTCTCCTTCTTCTTAATATAGGAACCATAAGTAATCAGTGTACCCATTCCAATGGAGAGTGAGAAAAAAGCCTGCCCAAGCGCTTCCAGGATGATGCGAAAAGGAGCTTCCTTAATCTGGGTGAAATCGGGTTTAAACAGGAATACCAACCCCTCCCTTCCTCCTTCCAGGGAGACAGACCTTATTACAAGGATCAATAATAAGACAAAAAATGCGGGCATAAGGATCTTGGCAAATTTTTCAATCCCATTCTTAACCCCTGAAATCACTATGTATCCGGTAAGGAACATCATCACTAAGAACCACGCAATGGGCCTCCAGAGGCCTGAGGTAAAGGAATCATAATGGTTGCTGAAAAACGCAGTAAGACCCGCATTGTCCATGGATGCAAAACCAAATTTTTCGGGAAATATAATCCATCGTACAGACTGAAATACATATTCCAGGGTCCAGCCTGCAACCACTGTATAAAAAGCGAAAATTATAAATACAGAAACAACTCCCAGCAAGCCGACCAGATGCCACTTCTTGCCGGGAGCTATTTTCTTAAATGCACCTACGGGGTTAAGTTGGGCAGCACGCCCCACAACAAATTCCGACATCATCACCGGAATGCCTATGGCCGCCACAAAAAGCAGGTAGATGAGCAAAAATGCCCCTCCCCCGTTCTGTCCTGCCACATAGGGAAATCTCCAGATATTCCCCAAACCAATAGCGGAACCAGCCAGAGCAGCTAATACTCCAAACTTACTGGTAAAGCTGTC
Organism: uncultured Bacteroides sp.; assembly: GCA_964601975.1. Classification (GTDB taxonomy): domain Bacteria; phylum Bacteroidota; class Bacteroidia; order Bacteroidales. The sequence goes on along the minus strand of CAZRPW010000038.1, from coordinate 30,477 downwards.
CCTTACTCTTGTTCCTTCTTGCATACCAAACCCCACTTATTGACTTTAAAGACTTTACAGACTTTAAGGACTTTATTGACTTTAAGGACTTTAAGGACTATTATAGTCGGTCGATGCAATTCAGGTCCTCAAAAGCAACCTTCAAACGCTCGATGAGCGACTTCTCAGATTCCCTCATCCATACCCTGGGATCGTAATATTTCTTATTGGGCTTGTCTTCTCCTTCGGGATTCCCAATCTGACCCTGCAGGTAATCATGGTTTTTGGCTTCAAATTTACGAACGCCATCCCAGGCCGCCCACTGGGTATCGGTATCAATATTCATCTTAATGACTCCATAACTGATGGCCTCACGAATTTCCTCCTGGGTGGAACCTGAACCGCCATGGAAAACAAAAAACAAGGGCTTCTTGTCAAGACCATATTTCTCCTCAACAAATTTCTGTGAATTATCAAGAATCTTTGGAGTAAGTTTCACGTTACCTGGCTTATATACACCATGTACATTACCAAATGAAGCAGCAATGGTGAAATTGGGGCTTATCTTGGAAAGCTCTTCATAAGCATAAGCAACATCTGCAGGCTGGGTATAGAGCAGGGAATTATCCATATCGCTGTTATCCACACCATCTTCTTCTCCACCAGTACATCCAAGCTCGATTTCAAGGGTCATTCCAATCTTGCTCATGCGGGCCAGGTATTTTTTACAAACCGCGATGTTCTCCTCAATAGGCTCTTCTGAGAGATCCAGCATATGTGAGCTAAACAGTGGTTTGCCATAGGCTTCAAAATGCTTTTCACCAGCATCCAGCAGACCGTCAATCCAGGGCAAAAGTTTCATAGCCGCATGGTCTGTGTGAAGAATGACAGGAACCTCATAGAGTTCAGCCATGGCATGAACATGCTTGGCTCCACTTACAGCACCTGCAATGGCAGCCTTCTGGTTTTCATTTGAGAGTCCCTTACCAGCATAAAAAATTGCTCCACCATTGGAAAACTGAATCATCACTGGCGAATTAACAACTTTCGCGGATTCGATGACAGCATTCACCGAGTTGGTTCCCACCACATTCACAGCAGGTATTGCAAATTCATTCTGCTTGGCAATCTCAAGCACTTTCCTAAGGTCATCACCGGTTACTACACCTGGTTTAACCGCATCTAAAATCTTATTGGACATGATAATATCTATTAAATTGGACTGTATTAAATAAGCCCACAAAATTAGTATAATTTTTTGGTTAATTCAACAGAATCAGAATTGGAGATACCCTGACATTTCATTATGAGTAAACTGTGTGTCAGGCTAATCCGGTAATTCAAAAGATGGAGAAGTGATAAGCCCGGAAAAAAGGGAGGATTTTTATCCGGGAACCACCTGGAATATAGTCAGAATGACAGAATCGCTGAATTTCAGGTGGCCGGGTATCTTTTTTATCTGTTTATTATGAAAATTTGCAAATAAACGGATATAAATAATTGAAAACGGATATTTTATATCTGTTTATTATGGAATTTTGCAAATAAACGGATATAAAATATTTGCGCCGTGCAAGTCCGTGAGGTGGGGAGTTGTGTGGCGAACTTTATGTTGTGAGGCGAACTTTATATAGTAAAACAACTCTGAGTCTCCCTACGAGTAAGCCATCCTGAGGGGAAAGGGCTCACCACCCACCGGAAGCGAGTCTTGCGCAGTCACCAGAGATGATGACAGGCTTTTCAAATGGTTGAAGCGCAGAGGGGGAAGATTAAACTTTGCCGGGAGAAGTTCTCTGCTTACTTTGATAAACACACCCCGTTAGGGAGACCCTTTATCAAGCATTTTTATGTATTCTATCACGATCATGACTTCTGAGGAACCAGTTGCGGAAAAGTCACTCGTCCGGCCCATATTTTTGCTTATCACTATAGAAAACGCTGAGGATCAGATCCCGCCTGACACACTCTGCGCTAAAGGAATAATATTAGGGTATGTCCAGAATCAAAAGGGATAACCTATGGCCAGATTGTAGGTAAGATCTTTGCCCGAAATGCCTGAATTTCCTGGAAGCCAGTTGGACCCTTCAATCATATAGGGAGACCGTAGGGGTATACCAAGATCAAATCGAAAAATGAAAAAACTGAATACAGCCCGGGTTCCCACACCCGAACCAACAGCCAACTCTTTGTAGAAGCGATTAAACTCAAAGCCAGCCCCTATCCGGTCATCATCTTCAGAAAGAGACCAGATATTGCCCACATCCAGAAACAGTGCCGCCTCCAGCTTCCAGAAAAGTTTAAAACGGTACTCCATATTGGCCTCCAGCCGCACATCACCCGTCTGGTTCGGATAGGTCGTCTCATCCGGATCCTGATAAGAACCAGGCCCAAGGCTTTTTACCTGCCAGGCCCTTATACTATTTGACCCCCCCGAGAAATACTGTTTTTCAAAGGGCATGGCATTGGAGTTCAAATAGGCAAAACCAACCCCGGCAAACCCCCTGAGAACAAGACTAATATCATCGTATAAAAAGGTATAGCTCCTCACATCAATATCAGCCTTTACATATTGAGCAAAGTCGACACCCAGGAGCTGGAAACTACCGCTGTCCGGAGCGGAAGAGATCAAGTTGTAGCCTCCGTAAAGCATGTTACCAGCCGTTTCAAGATTCAGCCTGATGTCCTGGAAACTCTGGTTTTTAAGCACCTTTTTATTAGACCAGTTCAGCGAATATCGGGAATCAATAATAAGGTGGGGTTCGTAACTGTAAAAGAGATACTTACCATCCAGCCAGTCCTCGAATTCCCGGGACTTATAAGGGGTAAGAATCAAGCTCGCCTCAAAGGGGAATACCCGGTGAAGTAATTCTTTGGAACTCCTCCAGTCATAACCGAAGGAAGCGCTGGCCATGGTCCTGACATAGTCGGGCCTCCTTTGATAATTGTAAGAAAGCTTGATGTTGGTCTGCGGATTGAACCGCCTGATAAAGCGGTCTGTTTTAAATGGAAGAAGGAATTTCGGAATCCGCAGACGCGCCTCAACCCCAAACTCCTGCATCAGATTTAGTCCATTATAATATACAGTATCCGGCGTTGGCGACTCATTCAGGGTCTCAATGGCCCCCATAAACGAGAGGTCGAACTGTTCTGAGCCGCCAAACAAATTACGGTGCTGGTATCCTATATTGGCTGCCGCTCCGATATTACCCTCCGAGTTAGTCCCCTCCAGTTTAACTGTATAGGACTGCAGGGTGGCAGGAGTTATCCGCACATCACAATCCAATTCATGCAAACCTCCTTCGACTTCCCTGAAACGTATATCCACCATCCTTGAGGCACTCAGAGCAGAGAGATTGCGATAAGTCCTTTGCATATCCGAAGCAGCAAATAGCTTACCTGGTATAATATTATTTTTCTGGGTAACAACCCCTGGCCGTATATTTGGTTTCCCTTCAGAAACTACATAAACAGAATCATATAAAAGGCTGTCTTTCTTTATGTCCGGTGTATCACCCTCACGCCTGGAGGCCATCACATCATGATCAGTTTCCAGAAATACATTCCGGATCGTGTAAACAGGATGTTTCCTGTGTACCAGGTTACCATATTCATCCTGGGTTGGATAATTCTTCACTTCCAGCGTAATATCCACCTGCTTGCTATTGAGCGAACTGTCTACTTCAAAATATATAAAGTTTTTTGTAAAACGGTAATAACCACTATCCCTCAGCACTGTTTCTATACGAACTCTTTCAGCTTCAAGTACATCCATATCAAACAGTTCTCCCCTGCTGAATTTATTTGTACCTGAATCAGCCAGAGCCATGGATGCCACATTTGCATCCTGGAAAAAGTAAGTGATATCCCTGATTCTATAGGGCTTTCTGGGGCTGACATAGTAGGTAACCTTTGCCCTTCTGTTCTTAAAAAAAGTGGAATCACTTACCTCAGAATTATAGAAGCCCTTGTTATTCATATAAAGCTTCAGCTGCTCCGAGGATTTTTCTTTAAGATTATCGTCATAAATCACTGGAGGTTCACCAATACGCCTTAGCCAGTTGTTAAAGCCATTATCCTTCTCGGGCGATGAGAGATTATAGAGTGAAAGGTAAAATTTCCAGAGCAAAACCCTTTTATTGGGTTTCTGTTTGATGTAATTATCCAATGCCTTTTTATCAAATTCCCCCTCCCCCGCCTCAATTTCATACGAATTCAGAAGGTATTCATCCTCAGGCACATATTTACTTGCATTACAGGAAAACAGGAGAATGGGGAAAACCAGGTAAATTATATATATGGAGCTTCTTCTCAATGCTTCGATTAAAGATGCTAAAGTACGAATTTTATGCAGTCAAAACTTTTTTCATCTTTGCATATATTCAACAAAACCGACATGATCTCCATCTCCAAATCCAAACTGATCCGCTCGCTGGACCGAAAAAAAAACCGGGAACAGCAAAAACGCTTTGTCGTGGAGGGGGTGAAAATGGTCCAGGAACTCCTTGATGCAGACAATGAATATGCCCCTGAAGTCCTGGAAATATTCGCCACTGAACAGTGGTTTAAGCACTTTGCCGGGAATATCAGGAAGGGCATCGGCCTGAACGAAACCAGTGAGCAGGAGCTCCGTAAGCTAAGTCACCTCGTTACACCCCAGCAAGTGTTGGCCCTTGTGAAAATCCCGGAACAAAGTCTGAATGCGGAATCCCTTTCTGATGAAATCGTTTTAGGACTTGAAGCCATAAGAGATCCCGGAAATCTGGGAACCATTGTCCGCACTGCCGATTGGTTTGGTATCAGGCACATACTCTGCACCCCCGATTCTGTAGACCTCTATAATCCTAAAGTTGTGCAATCGACCATGGGCGCTTTGGCCCGGACCAGGGTGTTTTACACTGACATTGCAGCGCTTCTAAGCGACTCTTCCATGAAGTGCAAACCAGTTTATGGCACCTTCCTGAAAGGTGAAAACCTCTATGAAACCAGCCTTGATCCCTCTCCGATGATCCTTTTTGGCAATGAGTCCAGGGGACTCTCAGCACAATATGATTCATCTATGAAAGCAAGGCTTTCAATTCCCTCTTTTGCCTCTGATAATAGCACCGGATCAGAATCACTTAACCTGGCCTCATCGGTAGCAGTGCTATGTTCAGAAATAAAAAGAAGAGGCCTCTAGATTGTACCGGTCCCGGAAAGCCTATTCAAAATGAAAATTAAGCATCACGATAAAGGAGCGTGCGCTCTCGATAGATGCAGTGTACTCTGTAAAACCCTGACGACCGGTGGGGTCAAGTATATTAAGCATTCCAACTGCCACCTTTAATTCCGGGGCAAATTTGAAATATTTAAGATAATTATCAATACCAAATCCAAACTCCAGGTAAAGGTCTCCCGGAAGAAATTTCACAAACTCATCTGTTTCAGCATCATATTTACCTCTACGTTTAGCCGACATATCATAACGGAAGTTGACACCTCCCACCAGGTAGGGACGAGCGTTGTTTAGCCGGTCCGAACGGTATTTGAAGTGAAGGGGGAAATCCAGAAAGCTGGGTCCCAGGGAAACCTGATAAAGGGGATCGGCCTCACTGGCTGGACTCCCCTCCTCTACTGGAAAAGTATAATAATACACGTCCCTTGATCCGAAACTGATCCCTGGAAGAAAACGCAAATTCCAACTATCACTGAGTCTCAGATCAGATACAATGCTCACCTGAAATCCTGGCTGTATCCGGCTCACATCCGCATAGACAAAAGGATGGTCCGGATCCACACCCATGTAATCAAAATTCCTATTAAAGGCAACATCCATGGCATTAAACCCCACTGTAAATCCAAAATGCACCCGTTTCAGATCAAAGGCTGTAAGATTCTGAGGTTTCGCCACCTGGGAAAAACCCTGGAGCGTGAAAATAATAAGAATAAGAATAAGCAGTGAAACTCTTTTCATAGTAGAAGAAACGATGCAAATATAATAATTAGTATATGTTGCGGCACAAGAATTAATCGGAAAGTATCCTCTCCAGAGATTTTTCAAAATCCCTGGCATAATCCGCTATGAATCCGAATGATACATCATCAATCCTGAGTTCCTCTTTTGTAACATGCCCAAGGGCGGAAAAGTGAACCCCTGAATCCATCATGAAATCAAGGAAGCTGGTCTCCTGATCGGAGGAGACAGACACAACCACCCTGCTCTGAGATTCTCCAAAAAGAAAAGCGTCACCCCTTATCTCTGCAGGTGATGTCACATCAAATCCAAGTCCGCCCGGAAGGGCACACTCCACCAGGGTAACAAAGAGGCCACCCAGGGAAACATCATGTGCCGAACTAACCAGTTTGCCTGCAATGAGATCCTTTACAACACTCTGAATTTTCATCTCGTATTCAAGGTCGAATTTGGGTGCGGCCGATTCATTTACAAGGTGGACAAAGGAGAGATACTCCGATGAGGATATATCATTGTCGGATCTTCCGATGATGAAGATCACATCACCCTTGCTCCTGAAATTTACCGTCATTACATCCTCAAGTTTATCCACAATACCCACCATCCCTACCACAGGGGTGGGAATAATGCTGGCTATATCCTCCCCGTTATGGGTCAGATTATGAAAACTAACGTTCCCGGCAACAACCGGGATCTCCATCTTTTTACAGACTTCGCTGATGCCTTTTACACTTTCGGCAAAGTCGCTGTATACAAAGGGATCTGCCGGATCACCATAATTGAGACAATCGGCAAGAGCAAGTGGCCTCCCTCCTGAACAAATAATATTCCGCGAAGCCTCCGACACCGACACCATAGCTCCAATTCTGGGCTCCAATCTCCCGTAACGGGAGTTGCCATCCACACTCATAGCCAGTGCAATATCATATCCTTTCACTTTGACAATCCCTGCATCAGATGCATATTCACTACTCAGATTTGATAATCCGGCCATGGTATCAAACTGCTCATATACCCACCTGCGGGAAGCGATATTAGGCAAAGCAACCATTTTCCGGGCAATATCCTTCAGGTTTCCGGGCATCGGCACATCTTCGGCCGATACGACCCTTGGTTTTGTGCCCCTGCGACTCATATTCCTTATGTAAACCGGGGCTCCGCCACCCCTTACAAGAAGGTTTACGGGAAGATCTCCGCAGACCTCCATTTTATTTAGGATCCTGATCCGTTGTTCATTTGTAACTTTCCCCACCGATACACATTGAAGCTCCCATCTTTTGGCAGCCTCTTTCACTGATGCAAGATTCTCCTTATTTACAGCCAGCAGCATCTGTTCCTGGGTCTGCGAGAGCAGCACCTCAAGCGCATCAATATCTTCCCTCAAAAGCGGAATATCATGTAATTGTATTGTAACCCCTTTCTTTCCCCTGTCGGCCATCTCTGCAGCTGCACAAAGCACACCACCAGCACCAATGTCCTGCATTCCTCCAATGACACCCTTCTCATTAAGTTCCATGATGCAATCCATGAGAATCTTACCACTGGCAGGATCAGCCACCTGGGAGGCAGGAACCATCTGACCTTTATTTCTCAGGGCCCTGGAAGCAAAACCTGCTCCGTGTACGCCCCTTCCCGAAGTCTTTTTACCAAGCAGGACTACTTCCTGGCCTGCCCTGGAGAAAGACGCCTTGATCAGTTTATCTTTTTTTACAATTCCTATGCCCATGAGATTAACCAGGGGGTTGAAATTGTATGAATTGTCAAACAAAATTTCTCCTCCCACCACCGGAACCCCAAAGTTATTGGAGTAGCTTCCCAGTGCTCCGATCACTGCATTGACCATCTCCCTGATGGACTTCTGTTTTGGATCACCAAAGCGAAGGATATTCCATTGCACCACAGGTTCTGCTCCCCTTGTAATCAGGTCACGGTTCACATTACCTACCCCTACAGCACCCTGCCTCGGGTCTACTGCAATGGGATGATTGTGCGACTCCATCTTCACCACACAGGCAAGCTCATCATTCAGATGGATCACACCTGCATTCTCCTCTCCCGCCCTGACGTGAACATTCTTCCCTTCAATAGGCATTCCCTCCAGCCACTTGATGGAACTCTTGTAGGATATATGCTCTGACCACATAGCGGCAAACATATTCAGTTCAAAAACATTGGGCTCACGACCCAGCATCGATTCTATGGAATAGACCTCGTCCTGAGTCAGATAAGAAAGTGCACGTTCTTTTAATTGGGGTTCATTCAAACTCATACTATACAAATTTCCCGTAAATATAGTGAATAGATCATACCAAGATAATTTTTACATTTGTTGAATAAGCAATTTTACCAATATCCAAATGAAAAAAAACGCTCTCATAACCGGTGCATCAGCCGGAATTGGTCGTGCCACCGCCCGACTCCTTGCCGCCAATGACTTCAATGTGATAATCACTGGCCGGCGCAAAGAGAACCTGGACAGCCTTGAGAAGGAAATCCGCTCAGAAACCAGGGCCGATGTTCTTACACTCAGCTTTGACATCCGCAGTCATGAAGAAGTAATAGCTGCCTGTAAAAAACTAACCGGAAAATGGAAAAATATAGATGTACTCGTAAACAATGCGGGGCTGGCCGTAGGTTTGAATCACATCCATGAAGGGGTGGTTGATGACTGGGAACGCATGATTGACACCAATATCAAGGGTCTGCTCTATATCACCCGGGAAATTACACCCGGAATGGTTTCCAGGCGATCGGGCCATGTGGTGAATATCGGTTCCATTGCCGGAAAAGAGTCTTACGAAAACGGGAATGTTTACAATGCTACCAAGTTTGCAGTCGACGGACTTACCATGGGAATGCGAATCGACCTCACCCAATACGGGGTGAAGGTGACTTCCATTAATCCAGGCGCCGTAGAAACTGAATTCAGCGTGGTTCGCTTTAAAGGCAACCAGGAGAAGGCCGACAGCGTGTATGAGGGTTTTGAGCCCCTGATTGCGGCAGATATTGCCGAGGCCATTTTGTTTGTGGTTAGCCGGCCGCCGAATGTAAATATCGATGACATGCTCATCATGGCCAGTTCACAGGCCCGCAGCAGAAAAATTGTAAAAAACAACTAATTACTATTTACTAATTACTATTTACTATTTACTAATTACCAAACCCTATGTATACCGTTAAATATCTGGAAGATTTTACCCGAAAAGTATTTGAAAAGATGGGCTGCAGCCCTGAGGATGCAAAAAAGGCCACCGATGTCTTCATCGCGGCCGAACTGAGGGGTTACTCCAGTCACGGAATGATCCGGATCAAAGACTACTTCCAGTTATGGCAGGCCAAGAGAATTAATGTGAATCCCGCAGTTAAAATTGTGCACGAGTCACCCAGCACCGCAGTGGTCGACGGCGACGGAGCCATTGGAATGATTGCAGCCACCAGGAGTATGGAAATAGCCATAGAAAAAGCGAAAGTAGCAGGAACAGGCTGGGTCTCCACCAGGGGATCCAACCATTTTGGCATAGCCGGTTATTACTCTATGATGGCCCTGAAACACGACATGATCGGAATTTGTATGACCATCGCCAACCCCCTGGTGGCCCCTACAAATTCCGTTTCCAGGATGCTGGGCACCAATCCCATTGCAGTGGCCGTGCCGGCGGGTGTAAATCCACCCTTTGTGGCCGACTTTTCCACTACTCCCATCGCACGGGGCAAGCTGGCAGTAGCTGCTAAAAAGGGAGAGAGCGTTCCGGCAGGATATGTACAGGATGCAGAAGGAATCTCCTCCACCGATCCCGACATCCTCAAGGAAGGTGGATCCATGCTGACCCTGGGCGGCACCAAAGAGCAGGGAGGTCATAAAGGATATTGCATGAGTGCCATTGTGGATATCTTCTCAGCGGTCCTCTCAGGCGCCAACTTCGGCCCCTTCTGTCCGCCGTCGGTAGCCTACCTTCCAGTGAAGGATGAGAAAGTGGGAGAAGGCACAGGTCACTTTTTCGGGGCCATGCGCATCGATGCCTTCCAGACACCCGAGGCCTTCAAATCCCAGATGGACAAATGGATTGAGACCTTCCGTGCCGCCAAACCCGCAAAGGGTCACGACCGTGTACTGATCCCAGGCGATCCCGAAAGAGAAAACGAGCAGCGCATCAGCAAAGCAGGCATCGACGTACTGGTACCCGTACAAAAAGAGATGAAAGAAATCGCCGATGAGCTGGGGATTGAATTTGACTACCAGGGTTAAATAAAAGAATCCGGATTAGATCTGTCAAGCTCAAAGAAGCTTAGCTTTAAAAAACAAAGACGTCCGCAAGATTGGTCAAATTGTTCCCCCGTAGCAATCGTATATTAGAGGTATAAAAACTGATCAAATATATGAACCTGCAACAACAATCCCGGAACGAATATTTCTTACGGATTAACCGGGTTGTCGATTATATAGAAGCCCACCTCGACGATGAGCATTCACTGGAAAATCTCTCGGAAGTAGCCCACTTCTCCCCCTATCATTTTCACAGGATATTTAAAGCACTGACAGGCGAGACCATCAACAACTATGTGAAACGTATCCGGCTGCAGAAGGCTGGAAGTATGCTGATTACGGATTACGAACGACCGGTTAGTGAGGTGGCTACCCTATGCGGATTTAACAGCACAGCTGTATTTTGCAGGGCATTCAGGACTCATTTCGGACAAAGCACTGGAGAATTTAGAAAGCGCCACCTTGAACAAGAGCGCAAGAATGGTCAAGCGGAGCGCAAAAATGGTCAATCCAACCAAAATGCAAGCATCTACTTTAGCGATGAATTTATTAATCTAAATCGCGACACAAACATGGAAACAAACATTGTAGTGAAAGAGATGCCGGCTATGGACCTGATCTATTGCAGGCACGTAGGATCCTTTGACCAGATTGGCGCTGCCTATGGCAAACTCATGAAATGGGCCGGTCCCAGGGGAATGCTGAAATTCCCAAAAACCAAAACAGTTACGGTCTATCATGACGATCCCAAGGTGGTGGAGATGGAGAAGGTGCGCCAGAGCGCCTGCATTACCGTTGACGAAGATGCCAAACCTGAAGGAGAATTCGGGAAGATGCATATTCCAGGCGGCAAATATGTGGTGGGAAGTTTCAAGGTCCTGCCCCATCAGTTCGGTGAAGCCTGGGACGCTGTTTGCCGCTGGCTGGCCGACAGTGGTTACCAGCCCTCCGACGGCTACCCCTACGAGTATTATCCCGAGGAGCATGAAGAGGGCCCGCCCCCAATTTTCACAGTCGACATCTGTATCCCGGTAAAACCACTTTGATACCTAAAAAAGCATATTAGTAAATGGGTAAATGGGTAAGTAATATTGTCGCCTACTTACCCCCTTACTAATTTACTTATTTACTTAATTACTTATTTGCTTATTTACTTATTTACTTATTTGCTTCCTCATTTTAATTCAGGAACCCGCCCCGGTGTCCAGGGTGCCTTCAGTTCTTCCAGCTTCCGGTCAAGGGCATCAATATCAGCCACAAGTATCCCGAGCCTTGCAAGTACCGGCGGAAACTCCTCACGGAGAATCTCCAGCTGGTCGGTTTCGGTTTTAGTCAGTTCCGAGGTGGAGGACCAGTGGGTGTAAACCATGGTCCTGAGCCTATTATTCAGAGGCATATCCATCGGGGGCAGCTCTTCCCAGCTTGCCTGGGCCTCGGGACCTTCCATGATGAAGAGAATATCCTTCAACTCAGCATCCAGTGTCAGCACTTTCTCATATACTTCAAGTCCCGATCCCGGAGTTTGCTTTAAGGCTAAACGGATTGCATCAATCCTGGTCTGCTGCTCCCGGGCCAGCTGACGGCTTCCTGTCATGACCCTTGAAAGTTCTGACACCTCCTTCTGAAATGCAACAAGCGCCTTACGGTTTTCAACCGGAAGAGAGAGCTGGTTCAGAAGCACTGCATTGAAGGCCTGTGGCTCTGTAAGTTGCTTCACTCCACTCCTGTCGACCTGGTAGAGCTCCACACTATAGGCTCCCGGCATGGCCAACAATCCACTCTGAGAGGATGCCAGCTCATCTTTTTTACCAGAAGCAGACCGCACAGGGTTGTTGGATGAGTACCGTAAATCCCAGGTAATCCTGTTTACGCCCTTTGAGGCCTTTTTGTAAAGTTTTCTCACTGCATTTCCTGCATCATCACGAATGGCAAAAACCAGGTAAGGAGCCTCCTCAGCTTCTTCCGCCCTCAGTTGATCCCTTGTAGGCTGCGGAATGGGCTGTTTCTCCTTAAAGAGCTCTTCCTCCTTCTCCATACGTTCTTTTTTCAGTGTCTGAGGTACCTCCTTTATATAATAAGTAAAGGTAGCCCCGAACTCTGGATTCTTTGCCTTATAATAGGAGGAACCCTGTCCGTATTTACCCCCGGTCTGGATGTACATAAGCGCATCAGGCATCTTGAATATATGGGCCTCTTTTTCAAGAATCGCCTGCTCAGCTGCCAGCTCCCTCAGCGGGGTATAATCGTCCAGTATATAAAAACCGCGCCCGAAGGTGGCCAGCACCAGGTCGCTCTCCCTCTCCTGGATTACCATATCACGTACCGAGATGGTGGGCATACCCGAACTTAGCTCTGTCCATGCCTGTCCTCCGTCTATACTGAAATAAAATCCAAACTCCGTTCCTACAAAAAGCAGTCCCGGCACTTTGGAATCCTGCTCAATTGTATGAACGGTTCCTTTCTCAGGCAGATTGGATGAAATAGAAACCCATGTCTGACCCCGGTCAAAACTCTTCATCACATAGGGTTTGAAATCGTCCCTTTTCCGGTTATCGAAGGTGGCATATACAACTGACTCATCAAAACGGTCGGCCAGCAGATCGCTCACATAAGTATATTCAGGGACACCCGGGAAGTTGCTCACTTTTTTCCAGCTCTCTCCCCCATTGTCAGTAATGGAAACCACCCCATCATCGGTACCTGCAAATAGCAGATTCTCATTCAAGCGGGATTCGGAGATGGATACCCCGGTTCCCCAAAGGGAGGTGGAAACATCCTTCTGGACCGCATCCCAGCTCCAGTACTGCCCCATTACAGACCATGTATTGCGATCGGTTCCCGACGTAAGATCTTCACTTATAACCTCCCATGAATTCCCCCTGTCATCGGAGCGGAACACCTTGTTAGCCATCATATAGATCCGGGTATTGGAATGGTGACTTATAATCAGAGGTGCATTCCAGTTCCATTTATAGGTTTGCTCACCTTTACGCGGACGTGGTTTAATGCCTATCCCTTCTCCGCTTAACCTGTCATAACGGCTTACATGTCCGTATTGTGATTCGCAATAGACAATATTTGGATTCTCCGGATCAATGGCCACCCAGAAACCGTCACCGCCCTTGATGGCCTCCCAGTCATCACTGGTAACACCTTCTGAACTTTTATTCATGGATGGTCCTCCCAGGGTATTGTTGTCCTGGGTCCCGCCATATACATTATAAAAGGGATACTCATTATCAGCATTTACCCTGTAAAACTGTGTCACAGGAAGATTCGATTTGAAAAGGTAGGTCTGTCCGCCATCAAAAGATTCATAAACACCCCCATCACCCCCAATGAGGAAATGATCTGTATCGGCGGGATCAATCCATAGGGCATGGTCATCCACATGCCGGTTATCCAGCCCCAGTTTCTCCCAAGTTTTCCCTCCGTCTTCGGTCACATGGGAGACCGTCTCAACCGAGTAGACCTTATCCACATCCACAGGGTCGCAGTAAATTTCATTGTAGTACTGACCACTGCTGGCATGGTCGCTCATCTTCTTCCACGAGGCTCCCCTGTTTTCCGAGCGGTAAAATCCACTCTTTCCCTCAGCTGCCTCCATGATAAGGTAAACCACGTTCCTATCCACGGGACTCACATCAATCCCCATACCACCTATATGCACCGTTGGCAGCCCTTTCATGGACTTATTCCAGCTTTCACCACCATCCAGGGAACGGTAAACAGCCGACTCGGGGCCTCCTCCGATTTTGGTATTGACATGGCGCCTTCGCTGTTCACTGGTGGCATACATCACATCCGGGTCCACAGGGTCCATTACCACATTGTTAACACCTGTATTCTCACTAATCTCCAGCACCTTTTTCCAAGTGGCTCCTCCATCGATCGTTTTATAGAGACCCCGATCTCCACCCGGGCCCCATGCAGAGCCTTCAGCTGCCACAAAAACCACATCTGAATTCCTGGGGTCCACCACGATACCTCCGATCTGCCTTGATTCCTTCAGTCCCATATTGGTCCAGGACTCACCACCATCTTCCGACTTATACACTCCGTCACCATAGGCCAGGGCCCTCTGGTGATTATTCTCTCCGGTACCCAGCCAGAGCAGGTTTGGGTTATTGGGATCCATGGTGATTACCGATGTGGAATAAGCATCCTGATCATCGAACACCGCTTTAAAGGTGGTTCCGTTATTCACTGTTTTCCACAGGTTTCCTGATGCCACTGCCACATACCACTCGCTGTGATTGTCAGGATTCACTGCAAAGTCAGCAATACGCCCCGAAGTCATCGCCGGTCCAATGCTCCGCCACTTTAATCCGCTCAAGGTTTCAGAAGGTATCCCCAACTGCTCCTGCTCAGCACTCTTATTCTTTTCCCTGGCATATAAAGATACCGGTGCTATTAAACAGGCCATAAAAATGGTAACGAGAAACAAAGAGATCCGGGAGCTGATTTTAAAATTCATGATAGTAAGTCTGTTAGTTTCAGTTTGTGAAAATAAGGATTTGTATGAAAAAACATCCATAGAGGATTATGTTTTAATGACTACTTTTGCAGAAAATAAGAATTCATGTTTGATACCATTCTCAATCACAGGAGTATCAGGAAATACACGGGCGACCCCATCCCCAACACTGTCCTGGACTATGTACTTGAAGCCGGAACCCGGGCCTCGACTACGGGAAACATGCAGGTGTATTCAGTGATAGTGAGCACCGAAGAAAGCATAAAGGAAGAGCTTGCCCCCTGCCATTTCAACCAGCCTATGATAAAGGAGGCCCCGGTGGTACTCACCTTCTGTGCCGATTTTAACCGCTTTAATAGGTGGTGCAGGCTCAGCAAAGCTGAACCGGGCTATGACAATTTCCTTTCCTTTATGACTGCAGCAATCGATGCCCTGCTTGTGGCCCAGAATGTATGCGTGGCTGCCGAAGATGCCGGTCTTGGAATCTGCTACCTGGGAACTACAACCTATATGGCAGAAAAGATAATTGATGTGCTGGAGCTCCCCATGGGAGTTGTGCCGGTTACCACTGTTACCCTGGGCTATCCGGACGAAAAACCGGAGCTCACCGATCGTTTGCCTCTTGAAGCGGTAATTCACAGAGAAAAATATAGCGATTATTCCGACTCTGACATAAAGAATATCTACCGGGAAAAGGAATTAATCAAGAGTTATCAAGAATTTGTCAAAGAGAATAAAAAAGAGACCCTGGCCCAGGTCTTCACCGATGTAAGGTACAGAAAATCGGATAACATTCTGTTTTCCAAAACTTTACTTGCCGTTCTCGAAAAACAGGGATTCATGAATCATCAATAAAAACCGCTCATTCGTAAAACAATTGCAACAAAAGCGGGTTTTACCAGTGATATAGATGTTTTTTAGTTTTCATATATATTCTATATTTGTACACATCACATTTGATATTAAAACCTTTTGCCATGAAAAGAGCAGTGATTATTCTAGCAGTTGTATTTGCAGCAGGCATCCTGCTGAGTTCATGCAATGAGCACGCCTGTCCTGCATACAGTCAGGTCGACACGGAACAAGCCGAGCAGGTAGGATAAATCCACCGGAGGACCCATTGCTCTTGGTCAAGATTTACCCCCGGGTAGATCTTTTTTTTTACCCGGGCTTCAACTTCCACAGCAGATTTCGTTACTTTGCAGAGTCGGAATTCTGAAAATCAATGAGAAAGTATTTCTTCCTAATGTTGATATGCAGCTCAATTCCCCTGGCCCTGATGGGACAGGGTGAGATTGATGAACAGCGTCATACGCTGTTTCGGGATGAAAGTACTTATGGCGCTTTTCTGAATTCAGACGGATTCGGGCTCAATTACCGGCATGGCTTTTACCGTAATGCCAAAAACCAGTTCATTGTGGATGCCGATTTCGCCTATGTAAAGCATCCCAAGGAAATAAAGACCCAGGTCATCTACAACTATAATACCCGCCGTTATGTATATGGAAAGCAAAATCTGTTCTGGGAACTGAAAGGACTGGCTGGCTGGCAGAAGGAGTTATACAGAAAATATGATAAAAACGGGATTTCAGTAAGGTTATTTTATGGAGGTGGTGTTTCCCTGGGCTTCTTAAAGCCCATCTATTATGAAGTATTCACTTCTGCTGTAGGAGAAGCGCTGGAATGGGAATATAAAAAATTTGATGCCGCTATCCACCAGACAGAAATTGGTGGGCGAGGTCCGTTTTTCATGGGTTTTAGTGAACTGGGGGTTGTACCCGGACTCACAGCCAAAACAGGCCTAAGTTTCGAATACAGTCAGCAGGATGCCATCATTCACGCACTGGAAGCCGGGATAAGCCTCACGCTCTACCCAAAAAAGATTCCCATAATGGCCACAGACCTTAATAAATTCCTATTTTTCAAGCTATCGGTTGGATACAGGTTTGGGAATATTATAGACATTAGTGAGGCTGCCCGGGCCAAATCAAGGCGCGAAAGAAGAGCGGACCGAAAAGTGCAAAATTCCACCCTTCCTTTCCCCTCGTTTTAAGTTTGTTTTAAATCTGAAAATAGACCGTTTTCACGTTTTGTCAAAAGGATATAATTGCGTAAATTCGCACTCCTGTTATTTGAAAAACAAATTTTATCGTAATCATTTAATAATTAAAAACATGGCAAAAATTAAAGTTGGTATTAACGGATTCGGCCGGATCGGAAGATTGGTTTTCAGGGTGGCTTCAGAGATGCCTGAGGTACAAGTTGTAGGTATCAATGACCTTATTGATGTGGACTATATTGCATATATGCTAAAATATGACTCTACTCACGGACGTTTTAACGGAACTGTAGAGGTTAAAGATGGAAACCTTATTGTAAATGGAGAAACCATCCGGGTAAGTGCTGAAAGAAATCCTGCAGATCTTAAATGGGATGCAATCGGAGCCGAGTATGTAGTTGAATCAACCGGTCTCTTCCTTACAAAAGAAAAAGCCCAGGGTCACATCGACGCCGGAGCTAAAAAAGTAATCATGTCTGCTCCTTCCAAGGATGACACTCCCATGTTTGTAATGGGTGTTAACCAGGAAAAATACACAAGCGATATGAATTTTGTTTCTAACGCTTCATGTACTACCAACTGCCTGGCCCCTATTGCCAAGGTTCTGAATGACAAATTTGGTATCGTCGAAGGTCTGATGACGACTGTACACGCTACTACTGCTACTCAAAAAACCGTTGACGGACCTTCCATGAAGGACTGGAGAGGCGGTCGCGGAGCAGGACAAAACATAATTCCTTCTTCAACCGGTGCTGCTAAAGCTGTTGGCAAAGTAATTCCCGAACTGAATGGTAAACTTACAGGTATGGCTTTCAGGGTTCCGACCCCTAACGTATCTGTGGTTGACCTCACGGTTCGCCTTGAAAAAGGTGCTTCCTACGAAGTAATCTGTGCTGCCATGAAGGAAGCCAGCGAAGGTGAACTGAAAGGCGTTCTTAGCTACACAGAAGAAGCCGTTGTAAGTAACGACTACCTGGGTGAGCTTTGCACTTCTAACTTTGATGCAGGTGCAGGTATCGGACTGAACGACAACTTCGTAAAAGTTGTTAGCTGGTACGACAACGAAATGGGCTACTCAGCCAAAGTTGTTGAACTGCTGATCCACATGAACTCTGTAGACAAAGCATAACAGACACTTCTTTCATTAAATAGTCGGGAGGCTGCCTTTTAGGGGTAGCCTCCTTTTTTTGTACTGGTTTGACTTAGGCAGCATATCAAAATTTCCGATCCTTGCCTAAATCTTAAAACAGAAAAGATGAATTTCCGTCTTCATTCACTACTTCTGATTGTGCTATTTATTGATCACAAAAGACTTAATTGCATCAAAATTCTCCGTGGAGACCTTCATCATATAGATACCATTTTCAAGGCCTTCAGTAGCGAGTCTTGTAACCTCTCCATCTATGTTACGATACGCCACCTGTCTGCCTGTTATATCCATCAAAGTAATGCTGCCTGATTCCATCCCGGTCACTGAAATGTCAATATTGACGAAAGCCGCAGCCGGATTTGGATAGATCAAAACTCCGTCTTTAAGCCTGGATTGTAAAATTCCAATAGTATTTATCTCAACCCAATTGGATACAGAGATAGAATAGTCTGCGGAAGACTTAAACGAGGGAACACATGCGCCTTCTCTGGATACTGCTACCTGGTAAAATACCTGACCTGAGGGAGGCTGATTATCTGAGAAAGAGGAGACATTGCTGGAAACTTCCCTCAGAACCTCCATTGAATCCGGATTTGCACCACGCATGATCTGGTAAGAGAGGAAGGCAAATCCTTCATAGTGATTCCAGTTCAGATTATTCTCTCCTCCTGTTCCAATATTTGCAGACAGGTGGATGGTCTTATGAAGTGGACTGAAATCCGATTCGTTGCCACAGGTATCTGAATAAGTAATCTTATAAGAATGGGGAAGAACACTGGGGCTGGAAGAAGAATCGACAAGCACGCTGAATGCATCCTCTTCAACAGTTTTTAATTTCAGGTACACTCCAGCCTGGTTTGACTCCCGGTAAACATTGTACGCAATGATGCTTCCGTCATCAATCTTGTTCCATACCAATCTGTAATACCCTGAAGTTTCATCAACACCTACAATACAAATCTCCGGGCTTCCTGTAGGACCCACCATTTGGATATCGATTGTGTCGGAATTTGGGCCTTCACAAACTCCCAAACCCGTCTCCGCGTATATCCGCACCGCTCCTGCATACTCCGGGTTCCACTGAACAGAGGCTTGCCTCCCGTCAGCTACAATCTCCCCGGCCTCCGCAGGCAACATGTTCCATGTATATTGATCAATAAGTGGATCCTCAGGTAGAGCATATGTGCTTTCTTCTGCACCCATGCATTGTTGCTTCGTACCCACGGGTTTACCAGGCTGCTCCTGAAATGGGTGAATGCTTAGGGTGGTACCAGCAGTATCCGCACCCCATTCATTATTCAGAACACACTTGTAAAACCCTTCATTCGAATACTTTACAGATTGTATTTGTAAAATCGGGGTTGTCTCTCCCTCCAAAAGGGTTTCCCCAAAATACCACTGATATGCCAAATAATCTGAGCCAAAAGCTTCTATTTCAAATTCAACATCCTCCCCATAACAACTAAGTACATCCTCAGGAGCTGTGATTATATAAGGTTCTGACATAATCCATATAGGCTCATATTTCCAAGCTTGACTTCCGTTATTGGGATGGATGTAAAGGATGCACTCAGAAGGTAAAACTCCGACGGGAAAGTCAAAACTAAGAAAAATAACAGATCCATCGCTATATACCGACTCAGGGAAAATTGTGTCCTGACGATTTTGGGTCCCTGTCATAAAAATATAGGCCTGTTCAACAACAAAACTATTCGGATCTGAAAATTCAAATTCAGCGACCTTTCCTGCATAGGCTGTGTCGGACGATAGAATCCTCAGAGTTTGAAACTCCTGGCCAGAGGCCTGCATGGCAATTAGTCCGAATATAGATACGATAGCAATCCGATGAAAAAAATACATAGTCAGGGTTTTAGGGTGCAAAAATGAAGAATGAAATTATAAATATAGAAGGAGAAATACAATTTTTAAGATTCCTTTGATTAAACATCCAAGCATAAAAGAAGGGTGTACCTTTCGATACACCCTTCGTGAACATGTATGAATAGGGGTGTTTAATTAATAATACTCGATGTGCTCGAAGGGGATCTGGATGGTCTGCTCATAGTGCTGACCCAGCTCTTCGATGGATTCATCACCTTCTTCAAAATACCATTTGATTTGCACATCTTTTCCGGCATCATGATTGATCTTCATGATTCGGAGGACTTCCAGCATATATTTTGAGGATCCACTGTTGATGTATTCAAGCTTGATACTCATTACGGTCTTTTCCGCCGGGGTAAGAAAATACTGATTGATCCAATCTATCAGGTGTTCGAAAAACTCGCCCGGGTCTTCCGGAATCGATCTTCCCTCAAGAGACAGCTCACCCGTATCCCCGATAAATTCAACTTCAGGCGAATTGAATGTCTTCTTCAAAAAGAGGTCTTCCATATAAATCAAAATAATTTACTCATACCTTAAAGCAAGAATTGGATCAAGCCGGGATGCCTTCACAGCAGGGAAATACCCCGATATTACACCAACCCCAAAACACAATCCAATACCTAGCAGAATCCACTTCCATGGTATTATAAAACTGGAACCTACAGCTAAAGATACACCATTTCCAATGATTATTCCTAAAAAAATTCCCACAACTGCTCCCAATTGCCCAATCACAATGGCTTCATAAAGAAACTGACGCTTGATCATCAGGGACTTGGCACCAAGTGCTTTCCTGGTTCCAATCTCCTTTGTCCGCTCTGTTACAGAAACAAGCATTATATTCATCAGTCCGACCACAGCACCAAGAAGGGTAATCAGTCCGATGATGGTAGCGGCCATGGTAACAAATTTCAGGTTTTCGATAAGCATCTGTGCAAGCTGGTCGCTCTTGGTAATATTGAAGTCACTTTCATCCCGGGCCTCAAGCCTTCGGACAATCCTGAAAATTCCCTCTGATTCAGAAACTGAAATATCTAACATTTCCGGCCTTTCCGGCATTACATTGATGGAATACCTCATCTGTGGCCTGGAAAAATACTGTCTCACATTTGTATGCGGGATCAGGCATACCCGATCCGTTCCCATCCCACCTGACTGTCCCCTGGTTTTCAGAACACCAATCACCCTGTACCTGCCGTTTCCCACCGAAATGAATCGGTTCAGAGGATCCACCTGGCTTCCAAAGGCCTGCCGGGCAACTTCTTTCCCAACCAGTACCAGGTTTGCATTCCCTTCTATCTCCGATTCTGAAAAATTCCTTCCCTTTTCAATCTCATATCCCGCCGTATAAATATAATCTTCATCCACACCCAATACAGTGGTATTGGGGTTCGATGTATAGGACTTATATTTTACAATGGCTGAACCGGAGGCTCTGGTCCACACAGCAACATACCCCGGAAATACATATCGTTCCTTAAACTCGGCCGCCTGGCGAAAAGAAATGAAATCATGATTCTTTCTTCGGTAAGATTGATTCCCAATCTGCACACGCATGCTTCTGGATTCAATGGTGAAGGTGTTTGCTCCCATCATTGAAAAGGAATCGGTCAGACTCCCCTTGATGGAATCGATGGCTGTCAGGATCCCAACCAGGGCCATAATTCCGAAAGCAATGATGAAAACTGTCAGAATTGTTCTGAGCAGATTTGTCCGAATTGATTTCAGGGCAATCCGGAGATTTTCAATAAACATTGCAAATTTCAATACGAATCATTATTAATGTAGATTAAAAGTATAAAAATCTGAACAATTGAAGAGCATTTGCGTCAGGCTTACAGCGCATTTTCACATATATTTACGTTTTAACTAAAAATTCATAGCATGGCATACGATTTCCAGATGATCAAAGAGACCTACCAGGCGCTGCCCGGCAGGATTGAAGCAATTAGGAATATTCTTTCACGCCCCCTTACCCTTACAGAAAAAATTCTGTATAGCCATCTCTTTGACGAGAAGTCCGTGCGCGCTTTCGCCAGGGGAGAGGACTATGTAGACTTTAAGCCCGACAGGGTTGCCATGCAGGATGCAACAGCCCAGATGGCGCTTCTGCAGTTCATGCAGGCAGGAAAATCCAGGGCAGCAGTTCCTTCCACAGTCCACTGCGACCACCTGATCCAGGCAAAGGAAGGAGCACTCTCGGATCTGAATACAGCAAAAACCACCAATAAGGAAGTCTACGATTTCCTCGGCAGCGTCTCTAACAAGTATGGCATTGGCTTCTGGAAACCGGGTGCCGGGATCATTCACCAGGTTATTCTGGAAAACTATGCTTTCCCCGGTGGAATGATGATCGGTACCGATTCGCATACAGTGAATGCAGGCGGACTTGGAATGGTAGCCATCGGGGTTGGTGGAGCCGATGCTGTGGATGTGATGGCAGGAATGGCCTGGGAACTGAAATTCCCCAGGTTGGTAGGGATTAAGCTGACAGGAAAGCTAAGCGGCTGGACCTCAGCCAAGGATGTAATTTTGAAGGTAGCCGGCATCCTCACCGTCAAGGGTGGAACAGGCAGAATTGTAGAATACTTCGGGGAGGGAGCTGAATCCATTTCCTGTACAGGGAAAGGAACTATCTGTAACATGGGAGCCGAAATCGGGGCCACCACATCCATATTTGGATATGATTCAAAAATGCGTGATTACCTGGCAGGAACCGGCCGGGAAGATGTGGCAGGGGAAGCCGACAAAGTAAAAGCACATCTCTGCGGTGATCCGGAGGTATACACCCATCCGGAGCTTTACTTTGATGAGGTCATTGAAATAGACCTCTCTACGCTTGAACCACATATAAACGGGCCTTTCACACCAGATAAGGCCTGGCCCATCTCCGAGTTTGCAAAAGCTGTGGAAGAGAACAACTATCCCGAAAAATTGGAAGTAGGGCTCATCGGTTCCTGTACCAACTCATCCTATGAAGATATTACCCGGGCAGCCTCGATCGCAAAACAGGCACTGGATAAGAAGCTGAAAGTAAAAGCCGAATACACAGTTACCCCGGGATCGGAACTGGTGAGATATACAATTGAGCGGGACGGATTCATCGACACCTTTGAGAAGATCGGAGGTGTGGTTCTTGCAAATGCCTGCGGCCCATGCATCGGGCAATGGGCAAGGCACAACGCAGAAAAGCAGGAAAAAAATTCAATTATAACTTCTTTCAACCGGAACTTTGCTAAAAGGAACGACGGCAATCCCAATACACACTCCTTTGTGGCCTCCCCGGAAATTGTGACTGCCCTCGCAATTGCAGGTAGTATGAAATTCAATCCCCTCACCGACACCCTTACCAATGAAGAGGGAAAAGAAGTTCGGCTGGATGAACCCAGTGGAATGGAAATGCCTGAAAAAGGATTTGAAGTAAAGGACAAGGGTTACCAGGAACCCGCTGCCGATGGCAGCGCCGTGGTGGTGAAAGTGAATCCCGATTCGGAGCGATTGCAGATTCTGAGCCCCTTTGCTCCGCCTTCGGCGGATGGGAAAGACTTCCATGGCCTGAAACTGCTCATCAAGGCAAAAGGAAAGTGCACCACCGACCACATATCAATGGCTGGTCCTTGGCTGAAGTTCAGGGGGCACCTGGATAATATCTCCAACAATATGCTGATCGGGGCTGTGAATTTTGCCAATGATTCCACAAACTCGGTTCTCAACCAGCTCAACGGGACCTATCAGGCGGTTCCTGAAACAGCCAGGGCATACAAGGCTGCAGGTGTGGGGTCGATTGTTGTCGGTGATGAGAACTATGGTGAAGGCTCATCACGTGAACATGCCGCAATGGAGCCAAGGCACCTGGGCGTCAGGGTTGTACTTGTAAAATCCTTTGCCAGGATCCATGAAACCAATCTTAAAAAGCAGGGAATGCTTGCGCTTACCTTTGAGAACAAAGCAGATTATGAACAGGTACGGGAAGATGACAGCATTGATGTCCTGGGATTAAGCAAACTTGCTCCGGGTGTGCCCCTGGAGATCAGGCTGAATCACAGTGATGGAACAAGCTATACTTTCAAGGCTAATCAAACCCTCAACGAAAACCAGATAAGCTGGTTCAGAGCAGGATCTGCACTCAACCTTATAAAACAGGAAAACCAGGCTTAAATTGAAACACGACGATCCATTCATTGAGAACTTTGCCCTTTTGGGCAGCTTTCTTCAGCAATTCCCTGATCATAGCAGAAACGATTCCCCTGCACTTAAAATGCTGAACAGTGAATTCTACGCGAGCTTCACCGAGATCATTGAACGAGAACCGGTGCTAAACCCCTGGTTCACACCAAAATGGATAAGTGCAAGCATCAACGGAATTGCCCGCATGCTGGAAGCACCTGTTCTGCAAAAATGGCTGACACCCTACAGCGATATTCCCGTTAAACCAGCACAGGAGCTTACCATTGGGCTGGTACTGGCAGGGAATATTCCAATGGTGGGATTTCACGACTTACTCTGTGTACTTGCGGCGGGCCACAGGGTATTGGCCAAAACCTCATCGAAGGATGACCGGCTCATAAAAGGCCTTTCAAAAATTCTGGAGCATATAGACCCTGAACTGGGCAGCCGTGTTCGCCTGACCGATGAAAAGCTTGTCGGGATGGATGCCATCATTGCCACCGGCAGCAACAACAGTGCCCGCTATTTCGAATACTACTTCAGAAAATACCCCCACATCATCCGGAAAAACCGCAACGGAGTAGCAGTTCTGACAGGGAAAGAAAGCCAGCAGGAGCTGCAGGCGCTTGGCAATGACATATTCACTTATTTCGGGATGGGCTGCAGGAATGTTAGCAAACTCTATGTCCCGGCAGATTATGATCTGAAGATACTACTTGGAGTACTGGATGGTTTTTTCGAACTTTCACAGCATAACAAGTATGCCAACAATGTGGATTACCACCGCTCACTCTACCTGATGAACCAGGTGGAGTTCCTGGACAACCATATTACCCTGCTGAAAGAAGACAAAGCCATTGCCAGTCCGGCCGGAGTTGTTTTTTATGAAAGATATTCTGACATTAGGGATGTACAAAAACTGCTAAAGGATCACCAGGAGGAGATCCAATGCACTGTCTCAATCCACCCGGAAATTAATAAGCGGGTAAGGCCAGGTAAAACACAGGAGCCCATGCCCTGGGATTATGCAGACGGAGTGGATACAATCAGCTTCCTGACACAACTGAAATGATTTTACTTTTCCGGATTATAAGTGACGAGAACCAGGAGTTTTATCGCGATTTAGTAATCGACGGTTCTGATACTTTTCTCGATTTTCATAAGGTATTACAGGAAAACCTGGCCTATGACCCTACCCAGCTTGCTTCCTTTTTCATAACCAATGAGAATTGGGAAAAACAACAGGAGATCACCCTGATCGACATGATGCAGGAACCTGGTGTTGAAACGCTAACCATGGCTAACATCTGCCTGGAAGAGTATATGGATACAGTCAACCAGCGGATGATCTATGTGTTTGATTTCTTCTCGGAACGCTCGTTTTTCATGGAACTTATTGAGACTTCAGACCAGCGCTCATCCAAAGAGACTCCTTTCATTGCCCAGGCCAAGGGAGATCCACCCCAACAGCTGGCCCTCGATCTGCTTATGGACGATGGGATTGAAGAGCCAGATTTTGATCCCTACGATGATCCGAACGATCTTGGGGGAGATGACCTGCGCATCGATGACCTGGATCCGGACCTGCTCGGATCCGGAAATCCGGAGGATTACTGAGATGGCTAAAAATCTGGTGGTACTGTCCGGTCCCACTGCCGTGGGGAAAACTGCCTGTGGTATCCGCCTTGCCAAACATTTCCAAACTGAAATCATATCGGCCGATTCCAGACAGATCTACCGGGAAACCACAATCGGCACTGCCGTACCCACACCAGAGGAGTTAAGCCAGGTCAAACACCATTTTATCCAGATAGTTTCCCTGGAGGACCCCTATCATGCCAGCAGGTATGAGCAAGAGGTTCTGGAACTGCTGGAAAGGCTCTTTGCCGGGCATGACCTTGTTATGATGGTGGGTGGATCGGGACTCTACATCGACGCGGTTTGTGATGGCATCGATGAATTACCCTCGGCCGACCCCCTGCTGCGGGCAAAACTTGCAGATCAATTTGAAAAGAAAGGGCTTGAAAGTCTGACCCAGCAACTGAAAGAACTTGACCCGGTAAGTTACAGTCGAATCGATCTAAAGAACCATATGAGGGTGTTGAAGGCCCTTGAAGTGTCTATCCAGACCGGCCAACCCTACTCCGGATTCCTTTCAGCACAAAAGAAAGCCCGGCCATTTAACATTCTCCGTGTGGCCCTTGATATGGATCGGGAGCAGCTTTACCACAGAATCAATACCCGGGTCGATCTGATGATGAAGGCAGGTCTCCTTGATGAAGTCCGGAACCTGGTTCCCTACAAAGGACTTACCGCAATGAAAACTGTGGGATACAGGGAACTATTCCGCCACCTGGATGGGGAACTGTCACTGGACGAGGCAGTGGACCTTATCAAACGTAATACAAGAAAATTCTCACGCAAACAACTGACATGGTTTCGTAAAGGGGGCAGGTATACATGGTTCCACCCGGAGCAAACAGCAGAGATCAAAGCTTGGATTGAGGAACAGACCTATTTGTAGAAAGACCTTTTGAAAGCAGAATATTCATCCCGACCCAGGATCAATCGCCGCCAGAAAGCCAGGATGAAACCCGATCCGTAACCCAGCAATTGCGTATAGGAGGTAAGGATGGCCAACAAACCTATTGAAAGGCTCCTGTTCTGAATAGTCGCTGACAGGAAGAGCATTAGAATATGCAATGCCAATGGAGCCAGAAACCAGGGCGACAGAATTGCACCAGCCAGTATCAGGACTACAAAGCCCATTGTAAAAACAGCCGGAGCAAAGTGAACCAGCTTCATGGAACCCGGATGTCTCTTATGTAAATTAATTCTGGCAATGCCCGAATTATAAACCTGCTTGAAGAACTGCCTGAGGTTTGAACGCCTCTTATGATAAACAAAGGCCTCTTTAATAAGGGCAGTCGTATATCCCTTCTCGAGAATACGCAGGCTAAAATCGACATCTTCACCAAAGCGCATATTGGAAAATCCCCCTGTGGCTTTGTATACCTCCCTGGAAATTCCCATATTAAAACTCCTGGGATGAAACTTACCCATTTTCTCAGTTCCTCCACGTATCCCTCCGGTAGTCAGGAAGGAAGTCATTGAAAAATTAATGGCTTTCTGAAACCTTGTAAAATCCGGGTGAGCCCTGTCGGGACCGCCAAAGGCATCGACATAGGAGCGGTCAAGGCTTTCTTTCACTAATTTGCAATAATCCGGCGGAATCACACAATCCGAATCGAGAAAGATCATATAGTCACCCGTGGCCTCCTTACATCCGAAATTTCGGCTTGGACCGGGCCCGGAATTTGCCTTGAAGAAGTATTTGATATCCAATTGGCCTCCATAGGCTTCCACCACTTTCATACTACTATCGCTGGAGCCATCTTCCACGATAACAACTTCGAATTCCTGGTCAGACTGAAGAGTGAGGCTTTGAAGCAGTTCCCGAACCTCGTCGGGCCTGTTATAAACAGGAATAATCAAAGAAATCTTCAACATGGGTTGTTAAATCTCCTTCTCGATTTCATACTTATTCCTCTCGGGCGAACTCCTTGAGATCAATTCTCCAAGAAAGCCCCCGATAAAAAGCAGGGAGCCGATTACCATGGTGGTAAGCGAGATATAAAAAACAGCACTGTCGGCAATCAGGCGCTGGGGAACATGGTGAAGCAGAGCCACCAGCTTATCGATGCCCAGGTAGAGAGCAATTCCAAAACCAAGAATGAACATGAGGGTACCCAGCAGTCCGAAAATGTGCATGGGTTTCTTACCGAAGCGGGTCAGAAATGAAACCGTTAGCAGGTCAAGAAAGCCTTTCACAAAGCGGTCCATCCCGAATTTTGTCACACCATACTTACGTTCCTGGTGTTGCACAACCTTCTCCCCTATCTTCTTAAAACCATTCCCTTTGGCAAGGACGGGAATGTAGCGGTGCATATCACCATATACTTCTACACTCTTGGCCACATTCAGACGGTAAGCTTTCAGTCCGCAGTTAAAATCGTGCAGCCTGATCCCGCTAACCTTTCTTGCTGCCCAGTTAAATAGTTTGGTTGGTACCTTTTTCCGAAGGAAGGGATCATAGCGCTTCTTCTTCCAGCCGCTCACCACATCATAGCCTTCCTCTATAACCATACGGCGCATCTCAGGAATTTCCTCCGGACTATCCTGCAGATCGGCATCCATCGTGAATACAACATCTCCTGTGACCATAGAAAAACCGGTATGCAGGGCTGCTGATTTACCATAGTTGCGGCGAAACTGAACCCCTCTGATCTGGCTGTATTTCTCCTTTAGTTTCTCAATAACCTCCCAGGAGCCATCATTGGACCCGTCATCAACCAGAACCAGCTCGTAAGTAAGCTTATTGGCGCTGAGCACACGGTTAATCCATTCACAAAGTTCGGGAAGTGACTCCTCCTCATTAAAGAGGGGAACAACGATAGAAAGGTCCATTGGATTCAGAAAATGAAATTAGACTGCAGCGTCAAGAGGCGACTGCTCCCTTTTGATGAAGGCCGCAGCTATAAGGCCAACAATGGCATTCCCAACGATTCCGATTATGAGTGCCTGTGTGAACATCCTGGTGGGTTCAATACTCTTTTCAATCCTCTCAAAAATAGTATCATACATGCTTTCCGGAACCCTTGGATTATTCAAGATCTTCTCTTCGGCAGCAATTCTGACAGCCTCAATAAGCTGGGGATCCATCTTGAACAGGATCATTGTAAAAAGCGCTGAAATAATTGCAGAGAAAACTCCGGCCACCAGGGCCATTAAAAAGATTTGCCTGAAACTTGCAAATCCACCAAGATAATCCTTTCGGTATAATACAAGACAATATACCAGTACAGCAATAGAGATAGCTAAGGAAACAAGATTGGTCCAGTTAGCCGCTGTAAGTCCCAGGAAATAAAATACAAGTCCGATAAAAACAGAAACAGCACCCATGATGGCGCCGTAAATAAGAGCTGGTTTCCAGAATGGAGCTTTTACATTTTCTTCCATGATGCTAATTTTATAATATTGATGTTGGTAGCAAAAAAACGGGCAAGCTACTTATATCGCACCGCTACAACCGCTTACCCTTGCTACCTTCCGGTCCTGGGGGAATTCAGCAGGAGCTGGTCGTATAAGACTTGCCCGATTGACAAATTTAAGAAGAAAAAGCGGTTCTGGCAATATCATTTTGCAGATATACCAGAACCGCTCCAACTTTATCGCCTTTACAGACTTTACAGACTTTATAGACTTTATCGCCTTTACAGACTTTACAGACTTTACAGACTTTACAGACTATTCTTTGGGGCGCAGGCTTCTAACCGTTGCTCCTGCCTGCCACATTTCAGACTCCCTGATCTCTTTCAGTTCAGCTTCCAGGTGACTTTTATAGTCAGATCCACTGGTCTTATCCAAAACAACCTTGCATTCCTCACCACTCTTCACAGCCTCGTAAAGGTCATTAAAGACAGGCAGGGTGGCAGCCTTGAACTTCGGCTTCCAGTCCAATGCTCCACGCTGAGCAGTAGCACTACAGTTTCCGTACATCCAGTCCATTCCATTTTCATCCACCAGACGAATCAGGCTCTGGGTGAGCTCTTCAACGGTCTCGTTGAATGCTTCTGAGGGGGAATGTCCATTCTTACGCAATACATCGTACTGAGCTTCCATGATTCCTGCAAGGGCTCCCATCAGAACTCCACGCTCTCCGGTAAGGTCACTGAAAACCTCATCCTCAAAGGTAGTGGGGAACAGGTAACCTGATCCAATTCCAATACCCAGTGCCAGGGTGCGTTCTTCGGCCTTCCCGGTATAGTCCTGGAAAACTGCATAGCTGGAGTTGATCCCTGTACCTGCCAGGAAATTACGCCTTACGCTGGTACCTGATCCTTTGGGAGCTACAAGGATTACATCCACATTTTTTGGAGGAATCACTCCGGTCTGCTCCTTATAGGTAACAGAGAATCCGTGCGAAAAATAGAGTGCATCACCCTCTTTCAGACAGGGCTTTAGCTTGGGCCATACGGCACGCTGAGCTGCATCCGAAACCAAATATTGGATCACAGTAGCTTTTTCAGCAGCCTCCTCAATAGGAAAGAGAGATACACCGGGTACAAAACCATCTGCCACAGCCCTGTCCCAGTCCGCTTTGAACTCAGGTGCCTGTCCGATGATCACATTGATCCCATTGTCTTTCAGGTTCAGTGCCTGGGCCGGACCCTGCACACCATAACCAATAATCGCAATCACTTCATCTTTAAGCACATCCTGTGCTTTTGAAAGGGGAAACTCTTCCCTTGTTACGACATTCTCTTCAACGCCGCCAAAATTCAATTTTGCCATTTTTCGTTCTTTGTCTTTTATAAATTACTAACTATTTACTATTTACCTACTTACCCATTTACTATTTACCATTTACTATTTACCTACTTACCCATTTACTATTTACTATTTACCATTTACCATTTACCATTTACTATTTACCATTTACCATTTACAACCAGCTTGCTGGCTAATATGTAACCACATCATT
>CAZRPW010000037.1:0-35835 GCA_964601975.1 uncultured Bacteroides sp. | reverse complement strand
CATAAGTGGCAATATCTATTCCCTGGTATTGATTATTCACCCCGATCAAAATGGATACCAGGTTATAGTCCTTTTCCTTATCGATCATGGAATTCATCCCCTGGATCAATCGCCGGGTAGTCCACCCGGTAGTAGCAATGTAATCGGGATCATCTGCATCGAATCCCAGGGCTCTTACCTGGGCTATGAATTGATGAGGCCATCTTCCATCGATTTCCACACTTTGTCCAATGGTATAAGAATCTCCCAGGGCAAGCATTTTAACCTTCCCTTCCAGGGATATATTCTGAGCGATCAACGGCGTACTGAACATGATCACAAAAATAGCTATTTGAATCTTTCGCATTTCAGGTATTAAACATTATTGATGTAATTTTGTTTACTTATCTAATCTGTTATTTAAACAAAAAGCCATGAAAAATATATATGATTTCCAAGCCTGGACTCCCGCAGGGGAGGATCTGCCAATGTCAGCATTTAAAGGGAAAACCTTGCTTATAGTGAACACTGCTACAAAATGCGGACTGGCACCCCAATTCAGGGAATTGGAAGTTCTGCATCAAAAATATAAAGACCAGGGACTGGTGATTCTCGGATTTCCAAGCAACCAGTTTCAAAACCAGGAGCCGGAGTCCAATGAAACCATGGAGCAGAGTTGTGAAATAAATTTTGGCGTGACTTTCCAGCTGACCGAAAAAATCCTTGTAAATGGGAAAGAGACACACCCCGTATTCCAGTATTTGAAAGATCAGCTTCCCGGAAAACTGGGCAAAAGGATCAAGTGGAATTTTACCAAATTCCTGATCTCCCCCGAAGGCAAGCCGGTGAAGCGATATGCCCCAACTGTCAAACCGGGCTCCATCGAGAAAGATATTCTTAAAACTTTAGCTTCCAGGTAAGTAAGCATCCATCCCCTTCCTGTAGGCTTCCAGGGCCCGCTTCCTTGCGAATTTGTGATCAATCATGGGTGCGGGGTATTCCCGGGTTCCGTATTCGGGTATCCACCTTTTTACATATTCCTGCTTGCTGTCAAACTTCCTGAGCTGCTCCATGGGATTAAAGACCCGGAAATAGGGGGCAGCATCGCAGCCTGTTCCGGCAGCCCATTGCCAGTTCCCGTTGTTGGAGGAGAGTTCGTAGTCCAGCAGTTTTCCCGCAAAATAAGCCTCTCCCATACGCCAGTCGATCAGCAAATGCTTACAAAGAAAGCCTGCTGTCACCATACGCACCCGGTTGTGCATGTATCCGGTTTTATTCAGCTGCCGCATTCCGGCATCGACCATCGGGTAGCCGGTCTCTCCCCTGCTCCAGCGCATGAAATCATCCTCATTGTTTTTCCAGGCAATGCCATTATACTTGGGCTTAAAATTCTGACTCACAACCCGGGGAAAATGAAAGAGAATCTGCATAAAAAACTCCCTCCATATAAGTTCGGAAAGAAAGACTTCATCGGATGGTCCCAGCCCGGCAATCAGCTTCCTGATGCTAATGGTCCCAAAGCGGAGATGAGGAGATAGTTGGCTGGTGGCATTGGGAGCAGGCAAATCCCGCAAAAGCGGATAATCCTTCAACCTGGAAAGATCATAGGGAAGCACTGCTATTGTTGATACTTTAAAACCCAGGGCTTCGAGCTGCGGAAAAGACCTGTAGCCCTGTAGAAAACCACCGCCGGGTTCTCCTCTTAAAGGCGGGGAAGCAATCCCCCGGAATCTTTCCAACCATTTTCTCTTATAGGGAGTGAAGACCGTGTAAGGCTTTCCATCATCCTTCAGAACCTCTCCCTCTTCAAAGATAACCTGGTCCTTGAAGCGATGGAAAGCAATCCTCCGACTTTCAAGCAGCTCGGCCACCTCCCGGTCTCTTTGCAAGGCATAGGGCTCGTAATCCTTATTCACAAAAACACCTTGGATCTCATAGCTGTCCGGCAGCTCTTTCCAAACAGAGAGGGGATCTCCTCTGAACACCTGCAGCGCACTGTTTCGGGCAAGCAGCTGCCCGTGAATCTTCTCCAGGAGCCTGTAGATAAAAGAGACCCGCGCATCGTCAGGGGCCAGTTCATCAATAATCTGCGTGTCAAATATAAATATGGGCAGCACAGGGAACCCCGACTCAAGGGCCTTTGCCAGGGCTGTATTGTCCTCAAGCCTGAGATCCCTTCTGAACCAGAATACTGAAATTTTTTCCTGGCTCATGGTCGTCCAAATTTATTTACAAGCACCTGTTCTCTGTATGTGAATATACCCTCCAGTTGCTTCCTGACAAATCCACGATGAACCACATCACCCAGTGGACCTGCAGGCAGGCGATAAGTCACCATGTCGGTCATAAGTACGCCTTTTTTAGTTTGACTTAAACGATGTTCATGGTGCCAAAGTGCATAGGGCCCTGCTCTTTGTTCATCCACAAAATAATAAGGTTCCTTTACATGGGTAATTTCTGTAAGCCAGGCCATTTTGATACCCAGCAAGGGCCGAACCCAGTAGGAGATCATAAGGCCGGGATAAATCTTATCGGGTAGACCGGGAGAACTTATTTCAAAGCCCATATAGGCTGGTGTAATCTCCTTCAGGTTTGCAGGGGAAGAAATAAAATCCCAGGCTTCTTCGAGGGAGACCGCCAGCTCCAGCTCTTCATGTATCTGGTATGTTGCCATTAGTGGTTCATGTTTTTATGCTTTGTCCAATCCTGTTGATCATCCCACGGAAAATAAAGGCATGAAAGGGTAGTACTGAATACCAGTATAAACGGCCTCGCAATCCCAGGGGCCTGAAGGTGGCTGTCTGGTATAAGGTTTTATCAACGATCCTGAATTCGAGCCAGGCTTCCCCGGGAAGTTTCATTTCAGCAAACAAGAGCAGTCGTTTATCCTTCCTGCTTGCCAGCAAAACCCGCCAGAAGTCGAGTGAGTCGCCTGCCGATATCTCAGTACGGCTTTTCCTGCCTCGTCGCAGTCCCACACCCCCTGCAAGCTTATCCATAAATCCCCTGGCGACCCAGAGCCAGTTGGCATAGTACCATCCCTGTTTACCCCCGATGGACCAGATACGGTCGAGGACCTGGTCTTCATCTTCTATCCTTTTTTGCCTTTTGTCAGTAAAACAGCCATGGGAAGGTACTTGCACCAGGTCTGCAATCCCTTCTTCGAGGGTATGAGAAGAAAGCGCATCGGTCCAGCTGGAAAGAACCTCTTGCTGTGCGATCCGGTCAAATGCCAGCTCAACAGCCTCCCGGTACGACAGCAGTTCGATACCCAGCATGTCTTTCAGGTCATTCTCCCTGCACACAACCTCCACCTTCATGCTATGCACAAGATTCACCGCCAGTCGGTACGAGGTGGAAGTAATGAAGTAGAGCCAGTAAGACGACAATTTGGGGGTCATCACCGGAACCACCCAGATGGTCCGTCTCAGCTTCCTGATCCTGGCAAAGACAAGGAGCATTTCACGGTAGGTAAGAATATCCGGGCCCCCAATGTCATAGCTTTTCCCAAAGGTCTCCGGTTTTAATAATACCCCGGTCAGAAACTGGATCACATTGCGAATGGCAATGGGTTGTGCCCGGGTATTTAACCAGCGGGGAGTAATCATCAGGGGCAATTTCTCAACCAGGTCACGAATGATCTCAAAGGAGGCGCTTCCCGATCCGACAATGATGCCCGCCCGAAGGGTGGTGAGCTGATAGCTTCCTTCGGCCAGGGTTTCTTCAACTACTTTCCGGGATAAAAGGTGCTTTGACAGCTTCTCCTGGTTGATGATTCCGCTCAGGTAAATGACCTGTTGTGCACGGGTAAGCGAGATGCGGGATCTGAAATTTTCTGCAGAAATCCTTTCCAGTCTTTCAAAATCACTTACATCCGTCGACATGGAATGGATAAGGTAGTAGGCGAGATCAATATCATCCGGTATTTTTTCGAGAGAAGTCTCCTCCAGGAAATTTACCTCAATCACACTGAGCTGCAGGGGGTCGAATCCTGAAACATCAAAACGGTCTTTGTCACGCACACAACAAATCACCTGGTGACCATCGGCAAGCAGGACGGGCAGCAGTCTTTTTCCAATATATCCGGTTGCCCCGGTCAATAAGATCTTCATGGCTATACAACAAGCATCTTCCCTGCATGTTCATGAAGGAATAGCTCCTTTAGTGCGCTTTACCTATTGGGGCTCCTTAACCACCCATATGGGCTGATCGCCTTGTCGGGAAAACATTTCAGGCCTGGACAAATCCACCCTGTGCCCGTGAAAGGCCGCATCAAAAACCTGTTCAAAAGCCGGCACATCAAATTCAAACGGGTGGTATCCGGCAAAATAGGTATGCTGTGTCCCGGCCACAGCCGTAAAATCAATATAACTTACCCCCTTTGCAAGGGGTTCGATCACCACATTCCCAAGCATTTTACCAGCAGTAAGCAAATGGGCTCCCCTTAAAACCTTGTCGTTTTTGTTAAAAATCACATACAGATTCTCCTGCATCCCGATCTGCGAAAGCACCTCACCGTGCTCCTTCGAACGTATGGCTGCCGAATTCATAATAATGTTATCGAAAATTTTGCCTTCGATGTACTGGTTGTTCCCATTCACCACCAGGTGGGTGAGAAAATAATTCCCCAGGCTGTGAAGCAACATGCTTACATGCTGACCGGCTTGCAGATTGCTGCTCCTGTATTCCTGTAACTGAAGCAGGAGGTTGTAGAAGTTTTCGCCACATCTCCGCACCCTGGATAGTGACTTGTTAAAATTAGAGTTATAAGAAGGCCAGTCGAATAGAATCATAGACACATCATACCTGTCAGCAATCTGGTGTCCCCGTGTTAAAACAGCAGGTAAAGACTTGCCATGCCCATGCACAAAAAGCAGTATATCCCTCCCATCGTCAATGGCCTTCATCCCTTCCATAAATCCATCAAGCTTTTTCAGGAGCCACTTATCGCCATCACAAACAGCCAGCAAATAGCTCACCTTTCTGAATTCTGCAACCTCATTTGGGAAAAATTCTCCTTCAGGGGCATCGGCTACATAAGGCCGGTTGGTAACGATCAGAAATTTCTTAGCTTCTTTTGGCAGCTGAGCGTCCGTAACCCTGACATGCTCCCAATCGAAAGGTTGACTGCAGGGTGGAAAATGGGCCTGCTGACCATTCATGGTGCCTGTAAAAAAGAAAAAAAACAGAAATACGAATGCGTAAACTTTCATCATAAACAGTTTTACAAATTTGTATTAATCTTTATAGATCATTCGTAGAAGTGAGCCCGAACCTTTCCTCAAAATCCGGCCACTTTCCGTCCCGTTCATTTTCAGTAAATACAATTTCCCAATTTACATTAGAAAGCATTGCTTTCGTCTCTTTGTAGCGAAATGCCTCCCATGGCACCTCACCCTGGGTGTAGGAAATGCCTTCCGGCAACTTGCCCATCCATCGTCCCGATGCCAGTTCTTCCAGTAGATCACGGTGGGGCTTATAATCCAGGAACAGGCCCCTGTGGATGGTTTGATCCCCGCTGGTAATCTTCAAAATCCCATGAACCGGCATGTCAAATTTAGCATGCCCGTCCACCAGTTTAAGCGTTTTCAGCAGGGACCCATTTACAAGAATATCGATGCTGGCATCTTTAATTTTTTCTCCCCCCCCGGGTGAAAGAAGACCCAGGTTTACTTCAGACACCAGGGCCTCAGGATCATTTGTTCCCTCGGGCCAGAAGTAAAAGGGACTGCTAATGCACACATCATGAATATCGCCATTGTAGGGAGGCGTTGTAATGTGGAGGGATTTATCACATACTTTGATTATGTCGAGGTGCCCTGGATTCTCCCAGGCTTTTTTACCATAGGCCTTGACCACATACCAGGACTTTTCTTCTTCCCGGATATTGAGGGAGGTACTATATGTTCTCAATTTCTCCTCCCGGATATCCCAGAGCTTTTCGATTTCCCCGTTTCGGTAAACTACGATGTAGGAAAGATAATCCTCCTGGTCGCCCGAAGCCATGGCCTCGATGTTTAAGGTATGCTGCTTTTTGTCGATCCGGACAATCTCTCCCATTTTGTACTGATCGTCAATATTAAGCTTAAGAATAGGCCCGGAAGTCACAAAAGTTTCCCCCCGGCGAACCGCATCAGCCACTTTTGCCACAGAAAAATCGCCATCCAGTTTATAATAGGTTCGCATGGAACCATAGTAAAACCTGTCATTGACCCCCAGTCCGCCGTCCAATTCCGAGATGGCCGGCATCCTGTATCCCTGGTTCAGAATATGAAACCACAAATTCTGATATGCATAATGATCATGATTGTAGCCCATGACCACAAAACCATCCCAGATCTTTCCGGCTAATAAGCCAAATGATAAATATGAAACAACATTTGTTGTATATTTTGTGATCTCTCCCCGATCCTGCCACCACCACGAAGTGGGATGAGCCATGATGGCCACGGCATTTTCAGCCTTTTTTATCCCCTGAACCACATCCGGATTGGGAATATTTGGGAAATTAATATCCGCATAGCTCCATGTGGTTCCGGTATCAGCCTGGTAGTATTTCTGCTCATAGTTTTCATCCATGGCGTTCCAAAAGTAGCCCCTTGTATTTTCCTGCCCGATCCACCAGGTATGTCCCGTCCTGTATTTGGGCATCTCTGATCCGTAATGCATGTTGAAACGATCGTCGGTAAAATCGGCATAACCATTCCGCCAGGTACTGTCTGTATAACCCGCCCAGCCCTGTGAAGCGCACACAAAGTCAATTCCCTGGGCCAGGCATATGCTCCTGACCCTGTTCAGCATGGCAGTGTCCTTGTCATTATCAGTATATAAATGACAATGTCCGCCACCGGATACCCAGCCTTCCTTCTTAAGGGGATACCATGGTTTAAGGAAAACCTTTGCTTCGACTCCCTGTTCCGGGTGGATCTCCACCTCCATTTCCAAAGACTCATAATCAATCCCATGATATACCGAAAGCATATATTTCCCCGGCGCTAACTCCTGTTCAAAAGAACCATCTTCATGGGTGAAAAAACCAGGCAAATGGCTGTAATAAGAATTCAGCACATCTCCGGCTTCATCCCGGATTACAATCCTGGCACTCAGTATTTCGCCGCTTTCAGCATCGGCCACCCAACCTTTAATACCCTCAAAGGACACTGTACCCAGGCTGCTTTCTGCGGTCCGGGTACAGGATGAAACGACTAATAATAAGGAGATTAGGTAAATTAAGGATCTCATGTTAAATGACATTTACTTTCCAGGGAAATCCACCCTGTATAAATTAAAATTCGCTTCGTTTTCGTGAGTCCAATTGGAATTTCCTGAAGTAGGATACATTGGAAAGATCTTCGAGTTCTGTTCTGATCCAGTCTTCCATTTCTTCCGCTCTATACTGACTCTTATGACACCTGATGGAGTTCATGGCCCTGTCCTCATCCTCCTGGCTGAAATGGATTTCCGTAGTCAGAGCAGAAGCATCCATGTAATTAAGCCCCCACCAGGGATACTTCTCAGCCTGCTGCCTGGTCCAGCCGAAATAGTAAAGGTCGATCTTCTCGCTCAGCCCTTCCCGAAGCAGTAGTTCGGTGGTAATGGCCCCCAGCAGGCGGTGATCGGGATGACCGGTATCGCCGCCTGGACCAAAGGTGATTATGATATCCGGCTGTATTTCCAGGATGGCAGCCAGTAGCCTTTCCTTCAGCAGGGGTTCAAACTCATAAAAATTGCCATGTCCGTTCAACCCCAGCCCGTCCTGCACGCCCAGAAAGATTGGCTCATGAATGCCCAGGGCGGCACAGGAACAAGCAGCTTCCCTCTTTCGCAGCTCCACCAGCGAATCGCCCGGGGGAAGACCCATGTGATCTGTTACACCATAACTGCCATCGGTGGCAAGCAAAAGATAAACCTCATGATCCCTGCCATACTTTGCCAGCACTCCTCCCATGGTGGTTTCATCATCGGGATGCGCAAAAACCGTTAAGATGGTCTTAGGCTCACCTCCCGAGCCAGCCCGTTTTTCATCCGTTTCAGACTTCGTATTGCAGGAAACCAACGAGACCATTCCTAAGCTAAAAATGATAAACCTGCAGCTTTTCAATATCATAGTACAGCAGTAATTATAAACTTCCCTCCAAATTAATAATAATATATGATCAAAAGATTAGAGTGTCGCATATTGAAAAACACCATTATTATATTTGGTGTTACCCCAATACTGACAACTGACACAGCTACTTCGTAGACTATACCTTTGGTTCAGAGGGTTGACAAGTGATAAGTTGAACATGCCCTAAAATATTTTCCTTTGATTTTGATGCTTTGCTGACTGGGACTTGAGTTCAGATAGAAAAGTAAATTATCGAGTTATCTACTTATTTGGTGCTTTTCCGGATAATAAATATCTGTAGAAATATAAAATATCCAGTTATTTACTGTTTTAGTAAATATCTCGATAATTTATATCCGGCCGCTGAAGAATAGGGTATATTTCTTCAACATTAACTGAAGCTTCTTGAAGCTCAGCCCTAAGGTTCTTCAATCCATAAGGAAATTTCATGGTAACTCCATTATTATATACCTTGTCTGAATAAACCTGACCCACCTGAAAATAAAACTACTATGAAAAGACTGCTTCTACTGCTCACATCAATTTCCCTTTTGATTGGCACCAGCTTCGCTCAAAGCTCGGTTTGGACCGTTGAAGGAAAAGGAAATACACTTTACCTGGGTGGGACCATTCATATCCTGAGCCCGGAAGACTATCCCCTGCCATCGGAATTTGACAGTGCCTTTGCCTGGTCAGACATTATCGTTTTTGAAGCCGATTTAAAGAAAATGGAGGATCCTGCAGTCATACAGAAAATGATGACCATGGCTATGTATCAGGATGGCCGGACCTTAAAGGGCGAACTCAGCCTCGAGGCTTATGCTTTGTTAGAAGAAAAGTGTGCAAAGATCAACTTACCCCTTGAAGGCATGCAGCAATTTAAACCGACAATGGTTTTGCTGATTTATACGGTAACAAAAATGCAAAAATCCGGGAGTACCTCGGACGGTGTAGATCAGTATTTACTTTCGAAAGCCCTTTCAAACGAGAAGGATCTATTGTATTTAGAAAGCGTTGATAGTCAATTAAATTTACTCTTTGGCGAAGAAGACGAAGATGATAGTCAATCGGTCCAGCAATTCTTTGACGATGAGGAAAAATGGGATAATCATTTAACTGAACTTAAGGCTGCATGGCTTACCGGTGAGGAAAAAGTATTTAAGAATCTTCAAAAGGAAATGAAAACGGAATTCCCGGAAATTTATCAAAAGATGCTTGTGGACCGAAATAAAAATTGGGTCCCGAAAATCGAATCTTATCTTGATACAGAGGGCGTTGAATTTGTTCTAGCGGGAGCATTACACATGCATGGACCCGATGGAATAATCGCATTGCTGAAAAAGAAAGGATATAAAATTAAACAGCTAAAATAGATCGTACAACGGATGAGTAAGCCAATCCTGCTGATCGGTATACAGCTCGTACTCCTTTTGTCCGGCTCCGGACTCAAAGGACAAAATACAGATGCCACCGGAGCGCTTCAAGCCGGGGATTCCATTAGAATCGACCGGATCGATATTGAGCGAAACTGGATGACCTGGGACCGGATCATTTTGAATGAATTGCTTTTCGAGGAAGGGGATTGGGTAAGATACGGGGCCATAGACACCTCCATGAATAAGGTGTGGAACATCGGGAATTTTGCGAATGTAGACTACAGCATCGAGGAAGGTCCGGATGGAACCCTCATGATTATTGAAGCGCTGGATGCCCTCCAGATTTACCCGGTTTTAAGCATCGATCACAGCAGTGAAGAAGATTTCAACTACCGGCTGGGCTTTGGCGATGAGAACTTCCTGGGAAGTAACAGCGAATTAAAGATTGTATGGGATAAAAAACCAACGGGAGCCACATGGGATTTCCGCTTCAAACTGCCCCGGCAGCTTATGTATAAGAACATGACTGTGGAATTTGGGACCAAGGTGGGACTGGATACGAAAATCTTTTATGATCGTGAGATCACTGAAGTTGACGGGAAAAAGGAAGCCGAATACCTGGCCAGGATGATCGCCCCTTATCATAAACTGGACATCTTTACAACCATAGGTAGTCCCTGGCACCTGGACTACAAATACCGTTTTTCGCCGGATCTGACCCTGCGATTTATGAATGATGTCTATGACTCCACCCTGCTGAGTCAGGAGGACCTGGAGCTTGGGGTACATGTGGAAAACATAACCTACCGTTTCTTCAACATACAGGTAGGCGAGTCCATCGGCACCGTGGATAAGCAGCGCCACCGGAAAAACGGTTACACCATCAAGGGTTCCTACGGGTATTATGCCGGACTGCTGGGGACCAAAAGCCATCATGTATTCAACCTCGAGGGCGAATACCACCGATCATTCTCTCCCCTGTTTCAGATCAGCACCTGGTTAAGAACCGGCTATACCACGGCAGATAACCAGTACCGCTTCATCAAGGGATCCTCCGATGTGCTTGGGCTCAGAACAGGTGAAATCTATGGGAAATGCTATTATTCTGCTTATGCAGGAACCCATTTCACCTGGCTGAATTCCAAATGGTTATCCCTTGAAAATGCTTATTTCCTGAACTTTGGGAACGGGGCGGACAACTACAGTGAGCTCCTGGGCTCCAGGCAGAAATTTTCCGTGGGCACCTTCCTGGAGATCAGGATCCCGGTGGTATCCTGGATCGCCTTCCGCTTCACCTTCATGTATGCCGGTCCGGGAAGCGAGTGGTTCAAATTCAATATGTAAAAGCTCGGAACAATGACACGAAAAAAGAAATTCAAATTCTGGCACGCACTGGCAATCCTCTTGCTTTTCATGATCACCACGGTAATCCTGGATTCGGTCCGCAACTCAAAATATGAAAGCATCCCGGAGCGACCCGATCCCGACATCCCCCTCAAGCATAACGAGCTTTACTTTAAGCTTGTGAATGACTCGGCCAACCTGAACTGGGACATGCTTTCGGGAGCCATGGAATATGTCCGTGGAGAATATGACTGCTCCGATTTCAGGCTGGTAAACCTGGTGCGCATTCTTTATGAATTTGAGGAGAAGATTCCTGAACAATCCCTCGAAGAGCTTGAAGATGTGCTTTTTAATTTCCGATACTGGTGGTACGATCCCGGTGAGAATTCGATGTGCTACTGGAGTGAAAATCACCAGATCCTATTTGCCTCTGCAGAATACCTGGTAGGTCAAAAATATCCAAACACCCTCTTCCCAAAGAGTAATCTAACTGGCCGTCAACATATGGACAGGGCCAGGGAACGGGCAATGGACTGGCTGCAAATGCGCTGGGACTATGGCTTTATCGAATACTATTCCAGCGTTTACTACAAGGAGGACATTGCGGCCCTGATGAACCTGATCGACCTGGCAGAAGACGAAGCCCTGGTTCGGAAAAGCCAGATAATCCTGGATCTGCTGTTCTATGATGTGGCCTCCCAGGGTATGGGATGCATGTTTTCATCGGTCAGCGGTCGCGCCTACCAGCGAAACAGGATGGGCAGGGAGGCTGCTGAATTTAGCGGTCTGACCAACTATCTGTGGGGCGACGGAAAGGAAATCGGTCCACATATGATGTATGGAATGATGCACAGCAAAAAATACAAGCTTCCTCCGGTGCATAAAGAGATTGCATTGGACACATCCACCGTCATCCTCAGGCAAAGCAACGGCCTGGATCTTTCGGAACTTAAAGCTGAAGGATATTACGGGAGCGATAATCGCAGCATGATGATGCAATGGGGTATGGAATCATTTACAAACCCCGAGGTCGTTCGGAATTCGCTGGCACATATCCGGAATTGTAATATGTTCACCAACCATTCCCTCAGAGATTTCAAAATCCTGAATTACAGATTACTGCACTGGCTATACCTTGAACCCACGATTGTGCGCATCATCAATCCCCAGAGCAACGGAGTGTCCATTCAAAAGGGGAATACCTATACTTACAAATGTGCCGACTATTCCATGTACACAGTCCAGGCTCACCAGGTGGGAGATTATGCAGACCAGCAGCATGTTTTTGGGATGAACATCTCCAGGCATTTCAGCATTTTTCATAATCATCCGGCCCGGGAAAAAGACGTAAAGCACCAGTCTCCAAACTACTGGGTAGGATACGGACATTTCCCCCACAGCGTTCAGGACAGAAATGTAAACCTGTCGATTTACAATCTCCCGAAGAAGAAAGGCATGATGGAATCTGTCCTCCTGGATTATACACGGGCTTATTTTCCGTCGGCCGACTTTGATACTGCCTTTATCGAGGGTAAATACGCCTTTGGCAAACTGGGCGATACCTACTGCGCCTTTATCGGAAGCAGTGATTTCAGATGGCGGGACGCCGCCAGGGATGATCTGATCCAGGATGGAAAACAAAGCGTGTGGATCACCGAGGCCGGATCCCGATCTGAGGACATCAGCTTTGAGTTTTTTGTAGACCGGATCCGGAACAACCCGGTACATTTTGACCCGGCAAGCCTGTCACTGAAATATGAATCCAATCAGCGAAAATACGAGCTGGAGTACGACAAGGCCTTCAGAATCAATGGCGAGGCGCCTGACACCCGGTATCCAAGATACGATTCACCTTATGTACGGGGAAAAAAGAAGGATAAGACCTTTACTTTTTCTCACAATGGGGAAAGTCTTTTTCTTGATTTTGAAAATCTGATCCGCGAATTTTAACCCAACAGTAGTACATCTCTTCATATTTCCATACTGAATTAGCTATCTTTGGCTGATCGTAAAACCATGGTCTATGCAATCACTCAAACTCCGTACTTTTTTACTTCTATTCATACTCATTCAAGCTTCATGGTCCTGTAAACATGAGAAACAATGGGAAGGCCAGGAAGCTGTAAAAAAGGTAAGCACTGAAACGGTTCCTGTCCAGCTACAGTATAAAGGAACTTTTGATCTTGAAAATGGGCTCTTTATATCAAATGAGTTTGAGGGAGCCAGGATGAATGGTGTGGCACGAACAAATGACACCCTCATTACGGTATTGATCACCCCGGAAAATTCCCCCATTAACGAAAGCCCCTGGTATGCATTTAAACTTTGGTCGGATCATCCCTGTGACATTTACCTCAGGCTGAGCTATCCTGAAAAGGTAGCCAATCGTTACCTCCCAAAAGTAAGTACTGACGGAAGGGCATGGTTGGCCCTGGACACAAACAGTTTCCAGACCACTGTGAAAGATTTGACAATGAAGCTTGCCCTGGGAGCCGATACCATGTGGGTGGCTGCACAGGAGATTTTCACTTCCAGGCACCTGGAAGAATGGATGGGTGGATTGGAGACTTGCACCTACGTAAAGAGGGATACGATCGGGAAAAGCCATGAAGGCAGACCCATACAGCTGCTCCGAATTGGCGAAAGCGATGATCAGCGGATGATCATTATAATCTCCCGGCAGCACCCACCTGAAATCCCTGGATTTTTGGCCATGCAGGCCTTTGTGGAAGCCCTTTGCACCGAAACCCCGCTGGCAGAGTCCTTCAGAAGCAAATACAATACCTATGTGGTACCCATGGCAAATCCAGATGGAGTGTATCACGGTCACTGGCGACATAACCGGGGTGGGGTGGATCTCAACAGGGATTGGGAAGAATTTAACCAGCCTGAGACCGCAGCGATCAGGGATTTTATGAAGGAGCGCACCAAATCAGCGGGAGGTAAGTTCTATTTCGGGGTGGACTTCCATTCCACCTACCATGATATCTATTATACAATTGGCCCTGAAATGAAAGGGAATATGCCGGGACTTGTGCCCGAACTCATTGAGGCAACTGCCCGCGAGTTACCTGCTTATACGCCAAATATTAAACCCAAATCCGAAGAGGATGCCAGGATCACCTCCACCTCCTATCTCTTTTTTGAATTTGGCGCCGAGGCGCTCACCTACGAAATCGGGGATCAGACTCCCAGGGATTTCATCCAAAAGAAGGGCACCATATCGGCCGAAAAATTAATGGAGCTTTTATTGAAAGATCTGTAGTTTTGCTTTCCACTTTGAAATAAAACATTAAAAGCTTGTTCAATATAATCTATTTGGTAATTTTGCCAATTATAAAATTAGATTTAATATAAACTTCTTTTCATGAACAAGGATATTGAAAATGAATTTTCAGAGAAGGCGGATATATTTAAAGCC
Organism: uncultured Bacteroides sp.; assembly: GCA_964601975.1. Classification (GTDB taxonomy): domain Bacteria; phylum Bacteroidota; class Bacteroidia; order Bacteroidales. Next base: position 21,605 of record CAZRPW010000037.1, on the reverse strand, counting down.
CTGGGACATCCCACAAGACTATATATTATTCACGCGATAAAGGATAAAAAACTTTCCGTAAAAGCGCTTACCGAGATTGTAGGTATCGATATATCGACCATGTCCAAACACCTTGACATTCTGAAGAGGAATGGAATTATCAGGGGTGAAAAGGATAAAAATTTCATTTATTACAGGCTGGCAATTCCCTGTGTACTGGAGTTTATGAATTGTGCCGTTAAAATCACTAACAGGAAATAAAAGAATGAACAGACGTAATGCATTAAAAATAGCCGCAGGGACCCTGGCGGCCGGAGGAGCCGGCGTACTCACACTGGCATCTGCATTTAAACCAGAGGCACCATCGGCTGAGCTTCCAAAGAAACTGGATCTCGACAGGGAAGAAACTTCCTGGAAATATAGCCCCTTAGACCCGGCTACCACTGCCCAACTGGCCTACATGGAATATCCAAATGGAAGCTGTATGTATGGCGTTTTCGGCAGTATCGTATCTCAACTGGCCGAAAAAATTGGAGAACCCTATGCTTCTTTTCCAATTCATATGATGAAATACGGTCATGGTGGAATTGGAGGCGCAGGAACCATTTGTGGAACTTTGAACGGGGCAGCTGCACTCATGGGCTTATTGGTGAGCAACAAGGGAACCAGGGATGCGTTAACGGCCGAATTATTCAGCTGGTATGAACGTTCAGCCTTCCCGTCATATATTCCCGCAGCATCCAATATGGATATCACCCTCCCTTCCTCTGTTTCTGAATCTGTGCTATGTCATGCTTCCAACACCAAATGGGCTATGAAATCGGGGTACAGAATTGATAGCAAGGAACGGAAAGAGCGTTGCCGACGGATGACAGCCGATGTAGCAGCCCGGACCGTAGTCTTATTAAACAGCTATTTCGAGAATACCCTGCTTACCGGCGGACAGGATAATGAAACTGTGACCTCCTGTATATCATGCCACGGAAGCCAGGGCAAGGTGGCAAATACGGCCAGCAAGATGAACTGTTCTTCGTGCCATGAAAAATCGCTTGGACATAAAGTATTTGGAGATATCCACTATAAGCTCATGGACGCAAGATAAAACCGGAATGGCTGTTGTGATATCTCCAACAGGGCTATTTCACGAACTTCACTGAAGCACAGGAACTCCCAAGGAGCGATCTGGCTATATACAGACCCGGCGGATAAGAGGCTGTGGAGATCATCTCTTCTTCCGAAGAGGCCTGGAAACGATCCACCAATCGTCCGTCAGCATTGAATATGCTGATCGCTGCTCCCGATTCAAGACCCTTTAACAGGATATGGTCCGGACCCGTCAGACAACTCAGCTTCACCACATGCCCGGTACTGATGCCCGTGTTGTCCACCGGGGCTTCCTGCTCTTCGACCGACAGGAAGATGCGGTCGAAGGCCATATTTCCAATGCTGCCTCCCCCGGTCTTAAATACATGCTTTACCTGGGAGAGGTTTAAGCCCTTTGCCACAAGATCGGCCATGGGAATGCTCAGATGCTGCCAGGTTCCGTCGCGCTGAAAGCCATAGGGACCACTGCTTCCTTCAAAATCAATGTTGGCCCCGCTGTCATCATCGGCATCCATGCCGATATAGAAGTCGCCCGTCGATTCGGTGATCATGGATATATTCAGGTAGCCATCCTCAAAATTCTGAAGGTTTACCGGACTGTCCGAAATTAAGCCAAACCCATACCAGCCCTGGGCCCCGGATGATCTGAAAGAAAGCACATTTTCACCTTCATATGGCTCATAGGAAGATGTAAATGTGACCGTATTCTCCCAGTTATACAGGTGTCCGTTCACATTATCAATCTCAAATTTTGGAGTATAGCTTTCGTCATCCACATAGATTCCATAAAAACCACTGGCCGGAACCGACTCGCTGTAAATTACTTCATCGATGGAAAAGTAGCCATTGCTTTCGGGAAGCCCCCTGATAAGCAGAAGATCCTCCACAGTCTCCCTGTCCACCGCCTCAAAAAAATCGGCCAGTGGAACATACACCAGGGCCCAGCTGCCATCACGCGGAAGTTCAATATAATCTGAAAGTTGCACATAGTGTGCAGTACCTGAGCTGTCGGCAATCCCGATCTCAAAATCGTTTGCCAGGTTGGAAAGCATATAAAACTGAACACTCCCATCTGCATAGTTAAGCATGTTCCTGGGAATCACACTTTGCAGGGCACACTCAAACGCCTGTCCCGATTGGGCCTCGTAGGAGAGGGCCTGATCTCCGGCATAGGGTGCGGCCTCCACCCGCTCGCTTAAGCCCGAGGTCCTTTCCAAAAGGTCGAAGCCAAGGTTCATATACTGATCCGCTGAATAGCCCTCTTCGTATAGGCCGAGGGTTCCAAACAGGGCCAGGGTGGAGTCGTTCATATCCGCTTTATCCACCTCCTGGTAGATCCTGACCCAATCCACGTACATGGAGGCCGGCATGGGAGCGGTAATATCCGCCTTGTTGCTGATTCCCGGCAAAGAGCCTCCCACTGCAAGGTTAAACAGGATGTAGTGCTGGTAGTCCCTGAACTCTTCCAATCCGCTTCCGCTGATGGTCATCGTGAAATAGGGAGTTGCAGCATTATTGAAGTAGACTTTGATGCTGCTTTCATCCCACACAGCAGTATGGATATAATAGCCCTGGGAAAGGTCCTCCGGGACCGTGATATCTGTCCCATAATTCGGATAACCCCCGTTATAAGGTCCCCAGAACAGGTGGGCCCCCACAAAGCTATTCACTGTATCATTGGCAATGGCCCCTGCATGTCCCATCTCCATCACATCGATCTCCCCGTTATTGGGCCATCCCTCGGGGGTATAACCCAGGGTCCAGAAGGCAGGCCACAGTCCGTTGGCCAGGTCCGGCACCTTGATAGCGGCCTCAAGCTTCCCTCTCCGGAATGCCAGTTTCCCCTTTGTGAATACCTTCCCGGAAGTATAGCCATAGCCCTTATACTGCTCTTCCTTTGCGGTAAGAATCAGGCAGTTGTTCCCGTTTCCGTCATCACCCACACTTACATTTTCCCGCCTGTAATGCTGAAATTCAGCATTCTGACCGGTATTCCAGATCCCTTCCTTTTCTTCAATACTCCAGATGCTTGAATCCAGGGAAGTGCCATCGAAGAGGTCTTCCCATACAAGTTCCCAGGTTTGCGCCTGCGCCGGCATAAAGACTCCCAGGGCCAGGAGTATGATTGCTTTTTTAATGGTATTCATAAGATGGTTTTTTTCCATATTTAGCTACCTCATCATCATCAATTCTGTTAGCTGCTGCTTTCCATTGCTCAGTTTAAGAATATAGGCCCCCGGGGCCAGGTTGAAATGATACCGGGCAGTCTCACTCACCGGATCATTGCAATGTCTTTCGGCCACTTTTTTTCCCTCAAGGGTCAGCACTTCAAGCCGACTGTATTCAAAGCCCCGGCTCTGAATTGTAATTTCACCGTTTGATGGATTCGGATATATATCGACAGCAGGCTTTGTCCTGCTTTCAATCCCCGTAAAGTCCTGGATGGAATCAGTGGAAACCAGGACATAGCTTACCGAAAGCGGTGGAATATCAAACTTTATCCCCCCGTTGATGCCATTCCCGAGAGCTTCAATTTTTTCGTAATTTTCAGGACCACCTCCTTCCTGGGCCGTCCCTACGCCATTCACATATACCTTCCTTGAAAAATCACCATTGTCGGTTCCTCCGGTCAGAACATAACGGTAATAACTCTTAGCATCAGGATAATTCTCCATATTCAGATCAACCGTCTGCATAGTTGTCCCTTTATTAACCACCACGATCCCGCTTTCACCCGACGAAAACGAAGATGCATAGGATACGACATTAGCGTTGCCCGCAACGGTCGATGCTACCATATGATCGCCAAAATATTTCTGGAAATAATACATGTAATAAAAGGGAGCGTGTGGTGTATACTCCTCAACACCAGGCTCATCTGCCCTTGCAAATAAACCATGGTCGTCCCCATCACTCCATCCATTTGCCAGGTCCCAGCGCATGGCCTGTCCATATTGGTTCTTGATCAGCTCACCCAAAACCAGTGAAGCATGCATACCATTAATGTATGAAACGGCCTGCATGCTGCCCACTGCAAAAATATTCCACTCTGTCAGGGCCACGGGCAGGTTATCCATCCCCCCGTATGTTTTTAAATCCTTCAGGACATAATTCTTATAATTTTTTGTATGGGCTGCCGAATTCAATATTGTGGCAATCCCCGAGTTCTCATCATAGGGAGTATAATAGGAGTGGACAATCAGGAAATCGGCCATATCAGCAGCCTGGGCCAGCACCCCGCTGTTCCACTTATTCATTACATCATTCCAGGTCACCAGGTCCTGTTGCAGGCCAATCCCAATTTTAATGTCAGCCCCTGTTTCGCTGGCGGCACTTTTCATGGAATCGATAAACACCCGGCAATGTTGGCCATACAATTCGCCCGATATGATTGTTGGCTGGCCATCCTGGTTCAGAGAGGTGTCAATTTCATAACCTGCCTCCCATGAACCCTGGTTTTCATTCCCTATTTCCCAGAACCGGGTCCGGCCATTGTCATAGCGCACCCAATCGGCCGCATATTGAGCAGCAGTGACCACCGGGTCGGGACCTGTTCCATAACGGGCATAGCTGTAATTTATACAGATACAACCCTCCGAAGAGCTTTGTTCACACAAATCATAATACTCATCCAGGGTCATGGCCCAGTTGGAAGTATTCATTCCTGCCTGCAGTGGACCCACATTCAAAGTCGGGGGTATATCTTCCGGGCCCTGGTCCTGCACTGCATCCCAGAAATGCTCGTTGGAAAGGTTCCCTCCCGGCCAGCGCAAAACATTGGGGCGCAGATTACTAATACTCTCCACCAGGCCATCCTTTTCATTCATTTTCCCTGCCCAGTTCACCGCATTGTTACCGAACACATATTTACTCACCCTGGTGATTGTATCCCGCAAATCGACCGTGATGGTCACCGTGGCTGTTTCTGTACTCTGGCCGGCCAGCACGTAGGGCGGACTTACTGCGTTTTTAGCCTCCCAGTCCTCCAGGAAAAATCCCTGGGGCTCGTTTTCCTGGGCGCTTGCCAGGGACGAAAAAAAGACAAGGATAAAGAAACCGAATACAATATTGAGCTGATTGTTTACCATGCTAATGTTCCTGTATTAATAAATTATAAGTGTCCCAAATATAAAATTAATATGCTGTTTAGAGAGGGAAATGCGTTCTCACTGCAAAAATCCTGTCCCGAATGGCTTTCTGAAGCATAAAAGGATTACAGACCCTTAGAAATCATTTGTTTGCCTTTTTCAGCCTATAGGTTCTTTACAAAAAAAAACTTAATATGCAGCATGAAATTTCGCAATCAAATTCCACTTGCCCCAAATATGCTGTTGGTCCTAATATTCACATTGGCCCTGGCCCTGAACGCCTGCAAAGAAGTTCCCCAGCTATGGAAGGTAAGTTCCGAGCAACAGGTTATTGCAGATTATATAGCCGCCAATCCTGATCAATTCTCTGAGTTTGGAAGACTTTCTGAGTTGGCCGGGATGGAATCCCTGTTGAAAATCAGGGGCCCTTATACCGTATTAATTCCGGACAATGAAGCAATGATGGAATATTATTCCCTCAAGGGAGTGGGAGGACTGGATGATTTTTCCCCGGAATTTTGCGAAGAACTCTGCCGGAATCATTTCATTGCATTTGCAATCTCTACAGGTGACATTGGCCTGGGCGCCTTACCCCACGTAAATGGTCTGGGTGATTACCTGGCCTCCACATTTGAGGGTTCCGATATCATCATCTCCAAAATCGCCAAAATTATTAATAGGGATATTTACTGTTCCAACGGAGTCCTCCAGGTCCTGGACAAAGTCCTGGATCCGATTGTGGAGGATATATACACGGTTGTATCTTCTGATCCTTCATACTCGATTTTCTCGGAGGGGCTCCGCCTCAGCGGAATCAAGGATACGCTGCAGATTATCCGTTTCCCTTTTGGAAATGGTGAGGCCCGGACCAGGTTCACTTTACTCGCAGTGGCAGATACCATTTACAATCGCTATGGCATCAACAATGTAGAAGATTTGATTGAGTGGTGCGGTGCTGATCCCGACAGTATCACCTTCCTCGAAAACCCTTTTTACCGTTACATGGAATACCATTGCCTGAACGGCAGTTCTTTTCTGTCAGACCTGAATACCGGGGTTTACCCGATCCTGTCGAGGGACAATAATCTGCTTATCACCATTGACAGCGACTACAAGATAAATTTCGATAAATATACAGGAGCATATACGGGTTTCAATATCCCGGCCTCCAATACTCCGTCTAAAAATGGCCCCGTGCATTCTGTTGATGACATTATGCCTCCAATTGAACCTATACCGGCTTCCGTATTATTCGAAACCACCGACTTTTTTGATATCAAGCAAGGGGATTATTATTTAGATCATTTCAGGAGGTTTTTTGATGGTGAGAATACCTTCGAAAAAGTGAAGTGGTGGGGCCCTTACCTTCAGTATTACTATCATGAGGGCAGCACGAGTAATATCAATGGCGACTGCTTTGCTATCCAGGGAGGCTGGTGGGAAGTCTCAATCACCTTTCCCAAGGTAATGAAAGGCGTTTACGATGTTACCGTAAGGCAACCTCCCTGGGATAATGTAGCCCCTTGCAGGGTATTCCTGGACGGAGTTTCAACAGGCATCATGTATGACGGGGCGGAGGGTGGCCCCCAGGTAATTGCCCATGCAAATTTTGAATCTACTGCAGAGCACACAATCACCCTGAGAAACCTTGAACACGGAATGCTGTTCTGGGATTATGTGGAATTTGTACCTGTGCAATAATGTAGTATCCGATCCCGTAAAACCAACCAGATCCCATGGAGAAAAGACATTTGTTTATATTGGCGCTCCTGCTGGGGAGCCTGCTTTACTGTTCCCAGGCTTTCGGACAAAAAGGCTATGCTCCCGGTTTTGTGATTCAAAACAACGGGGATACCCTGCAGGGTTTGATCCGGGACCGCAGCGACGATCAGATCTATACAAGGATCAAATTCAAGAGTGAGGCCTCCGGCAAAATGAAATTCAGTCCCCACCAGATTGTCGGGTATGTCATGAACGGGACAGAATACGAATCTATGTGGTTCGATGAATCTTCCGAGTTTTTTATGTTTAATTATTACAACCAGGAAGGCCAGGGGGACAAGACCTTTATGAGGTTGGAAGCCCGGGGAGCCGTCAGCCTGTACTACATGGAGTTCTTTGATCCCGACAGCGGATGTCCGGACGAATTGGGATTCTTTAAACGGGAAAGTGACAATTATTTTCAACGCGCCACCCAGGGGGTCTTCGGACTGAAGAAAAAGAAGCTCGCAGAGTATTTCCGTGACTGTCCCGAGCTGGTAGATCGAATCGAGTCGGGTCAAATCAAAAGACCCCTGGAGGTGGTTGATTTTTATAACAGGCATTGCGCCAAGACCCGGCAACCTTCCCAGGGGACTGCCCGTGAGTTTCATCCTTTGGGAGGAGCTTCAGTGGGCTTCAGTTTTTAACATACCTGGCTTTACGAGGGGTAGTTCTTCGAGCTGTCTGAACATATAAATCACTTGCTTGTTTATTTCCATAACAATTTAAACTTTCAAAAAAATGGAAATGACGGTAATTAATTACTGGGCGGTGGCCGTGGGTGCAGTGCTGTCGATGGTGATCGGGGCGATTTGGTATGGTCCGGTATTCGGGAAAAAATGGATGGAAATTCTAGGGGTTGATCCTGCCGACATGGAGGCCCGGAAAAAGATGCAAAAGTCTGCCGGTCCACTCTATGGCGTACAATTTATCCTCACCCTATTCCAGGTGCTGGTGCTCGCTCACCTGGTGGCTGATACGCAAATCGCAGGAGGCCTGGAAAGGGCCCTGTGGATCTGGGCAGCCTTCGTCATCCCAACATTGGCCGGGGCTGTGATGTGGACGAATGAAACAGCCAAATTAAAATGGGCCCGTTTTCTGATACAGGGCGGATATCAGCTGATTCTCTTTGTGGTATTTGGTTTACTGCTACAGTTTTGGAAATAGCTTTGGAAAAGCTTGCCCGATTAAATGACCCGTTTTTTTTTACTTTTGCAGCTGAGAATGGGTAGATCTTCAAAGACAAAAGAAAAAGCAGCGGGAAAGCGGGGCGGATTGTTCAGTGTACTCGGACCTTATAAGGGAATTGTCTTTGTATTGATTGTCATGGCCCTGGCCGGAAGCGCGGTAAACCTGCTCATCCCCAGGATTATTGCAAGGGCCATCGATGCCTATTCGGCCAACAGCTTCGATCTCAAAAGGGTGGTTTTTGAATTCCTTGCAGCGGCTTTTGGGATCTTTGTTTTCACCCTGGTACAGGGAATCATACAGACCTTCACTGCCGAGAGGGTCGCCAAAGACCTGCGTACAAAGGTGGCCGGTAAAATATCCCATCAGAACTACAACTATATACAGACCTCCGACCCGGCCAAATTCCTGACCAACCTGACCTCCGATATGGACTCGGTGAAGATGTTTGTATCAATGGCCTTTGTAAACATCATCTCTTCCCTGTTTGTGATCGTGGGTGCCGCGGTGCTGCTGATTACAATCAACTGGAAGCTGGCCCTGGCTGTGCTGGTGATCGTACCCATCATCGGAACAACCTTTTTTATAGTCTTCAGCAAGGTCAAGATTATTTTCAAAAAAAGCCGGGAGGTAATCGACGCCCTGAACCGGATCATTAATGAAAGTATCCTGGGTTCGGCCCTGATCCGGATACTGAATTCACAGCAGCCCGAGAGCCAGAAGTTTCTCGAAAAAAACATGGAATCGCGCAACCTGGGACTGTCGATTGTAAGGTTATTCTCGGTTCTGATCCCCGTGGTGATGTTTGTTTCCAACCTGGCCGTGGTGACCATCCTGGCGCTGGGAGGTCATTTCGTGGTGGCCGGGACATTGAGCCTGGGTAATTTTGCCGCCTTCAACAGCTACCTCACCATGCTGATCTTCCCCATTATTATGATCGGCTTTATGAGCAATATAATCGCTTCGGCCACAGCTTCTTACGGAAGGATTCAAAAAGTCCTGGATGAACCGCCTCCCAGGGCACCCGGTACAATCGAGTCGGATATCCGGGGAAATATCCTTTTGGAAAAGGTAAGCCTGAACTACGGTGAGAAGCCGGTACTTAGAGATGTCTCTTTCTCCATCACCGAAGGAAGCAAGACTGCCATTATCGGCCCCACTGCGGCAGGAAAAAGCCAGTTACTCTACCTGCTATCAAACCTGATTACTCCCGACCAGGGAAGGATCAAATTTGACGGGCACTCCATCGAAGACTATTCAAGAAAGGTGTTTCACGAACAGCTGGGTTTTGTATTCCAGGACAGTGTCCTGTTCAATATAAGCCTGAGGGAGAACATCGCTTTCAACGACTCTGTCACTCCCGAATCCCTTGAGAAAGCCATCGATACGGCCGAACTGGCAGATTTTATCGAAAGCCTTCCACAAAAACTCGAGACCATTGTTTCGGAGCGGGGAACCAGTCTTTCGGGCGGACAAAAACAACGGATTATGCTGGCAAGGGCACTGGCCCTGAATCCGAACATCTTGCTGCTCGACGATTTCACCTCGCGGGTCGACCGCCAGACCGAGAATAAGATCCTGTGCAATATCCAGGCGAACTACCCCGACCTGACCCTCCTGTCGGTGACCCAGAAAATTGCACCCATCAGGCATTTTGACCAGATCATCCTCCTTATGCAGGGGGAAGTGATCGCAACGGGAACCCACAAGTATTTGCTGGAACATTCGCCCGAATACATCCAGATCTACAGTTCACAACATTCAACGGAACACTATGAGCTATGATCTGAATAAAATGTCCGGGAAGGAAGACCAGAGGCTCCCCTTCTTTGCTTCGATGCGGAAGATGGTGTCCATTATCAGTGGAGAAGGCCGCAGGGTAAGCATCGCCCTTACTGCCATTTTCCTGAATGCCGCGCTTAATCTCCTGGGACCTTACCTGGTAGGGTATACAATCGATAACTACGTACAGGCAAAGGATTACCATGGCGTGCTGGTTTATGCCGGCATCCTCCTGGCTATGTATATAACTGCATTTTTTGTAAACTACATCCAGATGCTCCTGATGGGAGGCATTGGCCAGCGAATGCTTTACACCCTGCGAAATTCAGTATTCAATAAATTACAGGAACTGCCGCTCGAATTTTTTAACCAGAACCAGTCGGGCGACCTGATCTCAAGGATCAATAACGACACCGAAAAGGTGAACCAGTTCTTTTCTCAATCGCTTATGCGCTTTATAGGTGGCCTGATCTCCATGGCCGGAGCCGGGATTATCCTCCTGGTAATTAACCCGAAACTGGGATTAGCCGCGCTTTCTCCCGCCCTGATTATCTGGCTTGTCACGAAGGTCTCGTCGCCCTGGATCCGAAGGAAAAATGAAGCGAGTCTGAAAAGCCTGGGAAGCCTGTCCGCACAGATCCAGGAGAGCCTGGCGAATTTCAAGGTGGTGATTGCCTTCAACCGGCGTGATTACTTCCGCAGTCGATTCGACGAGGTGAACCAGGATAATTATAAAAAGTCGATCCGCGCCGGTATTGCAAACACCGTACTCACCCCCATCTATACCTTTGCTGCCAACCTGGGTCAGCTTATCGTTCTTGCCCTGGGGATATGGCTGATTATCCAGGGGAGATTTACAATCGGTTTGCTTATAAGTTTCCTTGCATATATCACCAATTTCTACAATCCCCTGCGCCAGATGGCGGCCCTGTGGGCCAGCTTTCAGCAGGCCCTGGCTGCCTGGGACCGGATCTCCAACCTGCTTTCCCTCGAATCAAACCTTCCCCTTCTGGATGATCCGGGCAAGGAGACCCACTCTTCATTCATCCATTTCAGGGATGTAAGCTTCAGCTACCCCAATGGAAAAGAAGTCCTGCACCGGGTCAACTTTGACCTGGAACGGGGTAAGACCTATGCCTTTGTAGGTCCCACCGGGGGTGGCAAAACCACAACTGCCTCCCTGATCGCACGGCTCTACGACGCCTCGAAAGGAAGCATCCTGCTCGATGGCAGGGATATCCGCTCATACACCCCCTGCGAAAGGGCTTCAAAAATTGGTTTCATCCTCCAGGATCCCCTGCTTTTTTCGGGCACCATCCGCGAAAATATCCTGTATGGTAATCCCGAATGTGCCGGCCTGGTAGACGACCAGCTTGAAAAGGCCCTGGAAGATGCGCGGCTGATAGACCTGCTCCAAAGCTTCGACCAGGGACTGGACACCCCTATAAAGATGAGCGGTGACGGGATCAGCCTGGGACAGAAACAGCTGGTGGCTTTTATGCGGGCCATCCTGCGAAAGCCCGAGCTACTCATCCTCGATGAAGCCACTGCCAATATTGATACCGTGACCGAGCAACAGCTGGAGGCCATCCTGGAAAACCTGCCTGCCACCACTACCAGGGTTATAATTGCCCATCGCCTGAATACCATCGAAAACGCCGATGAGATCTTCTTTGTGAATTCGGGCGAGATCATTGCTGCCGGTTCCTTCAACGAGGCCCTCGAGCTCCTGATGCACGGCAATGTGGAAAGCTAAGGGCAAATCTTTGAATAATCATAGCTAAATACCTATGAAGTACCATGGGAGCCTGCTTTGAATCCTGCTTAAATAAACTGAATTTTGCAACATGAAAACCAGGAAAGATGTAAATAGGTGGCGTATCAGGGTGGCAGTGCTGTGGATTTTCGCCATGGCCTCGGTTTTTTCCGGCTGCAAACAACTGGACAAGTTGACACAGTTTTCGCTGGAATACAATGAGAGCATGGTAATTTCGTCCATGATCGGAATGAATCTTCCTTTCAACATTGCCACACCCAAGATCAAGACTAACTCGACCGAGGCGTTTGCAATCAACGATACCCGCAAAGACCTGATAGAGGATATTAAGCTGGAAGCCCTGGCTTTGAATATTTCTGATCCTGCTGACGCCGATTTCAGTTTTTTACAATCCATCGAAATCTACATCTCGGCCGAAGGCCTGGAGGAAATCCTGGTGGCCTGGAAATATGAAATTGACGACAGTTCGGGGAATTCCCTGGAGCTGGAAACGGCAAACGAGGATCTTAGCTCCTTCATTATTCAGGATGAATTTACACTGAAATTCACCACGGTGACCGACAAACTGATCCTGTCTGATCATCATGTGGAGGTGAACGCCCGCTTTTTTGTGGACGCCAAAATCCTCGGATTATAAGGACAAGCGCATCATGGTTGAGCAAATGGGTCGCCCTTTGGGGGAACCGGCACAAATTCAGACTGATCCATAAATAGCTTCCCGAACAAATTCTCCTGTGATCCATCGAACCAGGTGCCCGGGTTCATGGATGAGGAGATGGTAATATGCAGGGAATCTGCCACATAGGCATCGATTTGTGCAATTAGATTTCCGTCAAATCCTTCCACCTTCATTTGATGGGTGGAGGCACCAGCCGGGACCTGCTCGTCCGGCAAAAAATGTGCACTCTTGAGGGAACGGATCCCCGCAAAATAATCGGCCATGGCAGCGCTGTCGGCCTCCACACCATTGAGCAGCCACAGGCTGTCCTGGTGCACCAGCGTAAAGTCAGGTCCCCCGCCGCTTATGGAAATGCGCTGCACCTCACTTTCAGCAAGCTGCAGCACGTTCCGGTCACGGTAACTCTTTACCTGCCCGTTAAAGGACATGGCCAGAAAGCCATCCACGGCATAAACCTCCTTTTCTTTGTTCAGGCGCAGATAAGTGGTCATACTTCCCTGTTGCTGCTGGTAAGGATTCGCGGGAGCGCCGGGCCGGGCATAGGAAAACTTACCCAGTATAAGGTCTGCTACTTCCTTGTCCCCTTCCAGGACCTCCACACGGATGCCTGCAGAATCAGTAACTTCATACTTTTTCCAGGCCTCTTTTTCCCTTGCAGCCAGGCGGAGGGCCCGCAAAGCCGAGATGGATTCCAGCATGCGATCCACCTGTGCTACGTCTGCATTATACTCGCCCGAAGCATCAGCCACCATCCAATTATGGTCGCTTTTTCGAAAACTGAGTCTTTCCCCTCCCGCCTTTGGATAAATATGAAACTGGCTGACGACAGCCGGATCAAACTGGCTCAATTCACTTTTAAATGAACGGTTTTTCTTCTGATTTCCCGGGAGTGATGTAAACACTACCAGAATCAATAAGATCCCAAAAACGATATACAGATTCCTGATTTTAAATCTTTTAAACATAGCCTACCTCCCTTCTTCTATTTCTTAAGATTCGATTTCTCTGGGCCCTGAAAATGCCATAGGCGATTACAAGGAGAATGGGCGCCAGAAAATTAATGTATTTGATGGCCGTTTTCTTCCCGTCTTCCATTTCTTCTATAGGCCTGGCCGTAGCTCCCTGGGTACGCAACTCCAGCAGGCCGGTATCGTCCGACAACCAGTCGATGCTGTTCACAAGCAGGTTCACATTGTCGGCTTGCACCTGCTGCTGAGGTTCAGCCACCGGGAAGTTGCCATCGGCAAAAACCACCAAACGACCTGGCACAGTGCCCGGTTTTCCTTCAAGTGCTGCTCCCAGGGTCAGATGACTAAGGGGGAAGTCAGCTTCCGTCCACTGGTGACCCAGATCTATGTAGCTGTAGGCCGGTCGGGTGGCACTCATATCCGAGCTAAGCAAAATGGGTGTATACTTCAGGGTGGAATCTCCGGTGTAGTCGATGGAAGAGACAAAGTTCAAAACCAACTGTTCCAGTCCGCCTGCCACCGGGTGATCGCCGAAATTATTCACCTGCGGTATGTAAGGAAAGGCCATGGGCTGCTGTACTGTGAAGGGTCCCTGCTGCCTGCTTACCATCACGGTAACTGCATTTGCATCGAGAACAAAATTATCGTTGACCCTGATGCCATAGTTCTGCAACCAGCTCTCGAGCCCCGTGTTGATGGTCTGACCCATATTGTAGCCACTGCTTAAATCCATGTCCACACGGTTCAGGGCCACCAGGAGGTTCCCCCCCCGTTCTACAAAACTACTTAGCTGTTCCAGGTGTGCATCGGGAAGCGAATCGGTGGGCCTGATCAGGGCCAGGGTTGAAAAACGAGCCAGTTCACGTGTGGTATCTGTAAGGCTCACCTCCTCCACCTGGTAAAGTACGGACAAATCGTGAATGGCCTGGGGAATCTCCCTCATACCTGCTTCTCCATGCCCTGTAAGTAACCCCACCAGGGGTTTATCCACCACGGCCAGCTTTTTGATAGCACTTGTAAGGAAATATTCCATGCCGCTGGCGGACTGGATGACCGGGATGCTTTCCTTGCTTTCTCCCAGTTCAATTACGGCCCCCATATAAGCAATCTGTGCCTTCAACTGGTCCTTCTCACGAACCTGCACCTGCATCTGCATGATGCCTTCCTGCTGGGCCTCCATCTCCCCGTTCTCTTCCTTGAGCGGATCAATAAATTCATAAACCACCATGCCGTCCGAGGCCTGGGTATATTCCACCAGCATATCGCGGAAATCGCGACGTATCATATCCAGCTGTGGGGGCAGATTTTTCGAAAAATAGGCCTTCACGGTCACCGGTTCGCCAAGTTCACCCAGCAAATCCTTTGTAGCTGAACTCAGGGTATAACGCTTGTCTTCTGTAAAGTCCAGGCGGAAAAAGAATTTCGCAGCCAGGATATTAAGCAGGAGAACGATCCCCACGATCAGCAGTAAAACTGTTGTATATTTCTTTTTTGAACTCATGATGCAGATTTTTCTACTTCGAACTCAGGTTTCTTCTCACCAGTACCATTTCTGCCCCAAACAATCCAAGGAAAATGATGGTACAGAAAAAGACCAGGTCTTTGGTGTCGATCACACCCCGGATAATGCTCTGGTAGTGGCTTGAAATACTGAACCAGTTTAAAATATTACCCAGAACTCCGGATGTACTGCCGGCAATCATCCCAAACAGCATATGAAAGCATATGCCTATGAGCAGGGCCAGCAAAAAACTTACAATCTGGTTGGATGAAAGACTGCTTGCAAAAATCCCAATGCTGATGTAGGCCGCGCTCATCAGAAGGGTTCCCAGGTAGGCCGACCAGACTGCACCGTGATCAATTGGCCCGATAAGGGCGATGGAAATGTAGTAGGGTAAAGTGAGCGCAAGGGAAATCCCTATGAGTAAAAAAACGGAAAGGAACTTTCCACTTACAAACTGCCAGTCGCTCACCGGCTTGGTCAGGATAAGCTCGATGGTCCCCGAATTCTTCTCCTCAGCTACCAGGCGCATGGTAAGGGCCGGGATGAAGAAAAAGAGGGTCCAGTAGGCTACGCTGAAAAAGGCATCCATGGATGCTTCCCCACGAAAAAACACATCTCCCCTTCCGAATATCCAGGTAAAAAACCCGGTGAAACCCAGAAAGGCGATGAGCATAATGTAGGCCAGCAGGGAGTCAAAAAATGAATTCAGTTCCCGTTTGGCAATGGTCCAAATGGTCTTCATTTGATATGTTTTTTTAATTGGCTGTCAATTCCCGGAAGATATCTTCCAGTTTCGTTTCGCTTGGAGTAAGCTCGGTCAGGTACCATCCTTTGTCGACACACAATTGGAATACTTCCCGCTTGGAACTTTTGGAGACCTTGCTTTGCACTTCGTAGAGGCCATCGCTCTTGGTGACAAAAGATACCAGGTCCACACTGTCCAGGTCCTGGAGCGCCCTGAAGACTTCGTTCACGTCCCCGCCTTCGATTCCCACTTTGAGTATTTCCCGTCCTTCGGCTTTCTTACGCAGTTCTCCGGAGGTGCCATCGGCCACGATCCTGCCCTTATTGATAATCAGGATGCGGTCGCAGGTGGCTTCCACTTCGGCCAGAATGTGCGAACTCAGGATCACTGTTTTCTCCCGTCCGATTTTCCGAATGAGCTCCCGAATCTCCACAATCTGGTTGGGGTCCAGTCCGGTCGTGGGCTCATCTAATACCAATACTTCAGGGTCGTGGATCAGGGCCTGGGCAAGTCCCACCCGCTGACGATATCCCTTGGACAGCTCGCCGATCTTCTTATGCTTCTCCCCTTCCAGTCCGCATACCTCCACCATCTCCCGGATGCGTCCATTGATCTTGTCCCCGGGCAAACCATGAATCTTTGCAATAAATTTAAGATATTCGATCACCGGCATTTCCACGTAGAGCGGATTTGATTCGGGCAGGTAACCAATCTTTCGTTTAATGGATTCCGGCGCCTCATGAATGGAAAGCCCTCCCACCCTGATATCTCCCTGGTTGGGGGCAAGGTAGCAGGTAATGGCCTTCATGGTGGTCGACTTTCCTGCGCCGTTCGGACCCAGGAAACCCAGAATTTCTCCCGTTTTTACTGTAAATGAAACATCATCAACAGCCTTCTGTGATCCATAAATCTTGCTAATATTTTCAACTACAATATCCATAACAACTAATGTTGAAATTTCCAGTTGCAAAATAAAAGCATCTGTATTTTTTATAAAAGTGCTTTAAGATTTTTTAACAATTGGACAGGAGGAGACTGTCTAAACAGGATCATCGATAGACCCGGCAGGGCGCTTTCGGCGGACAGAAATTATAGCCAATCATGAATTCGTGGGAACCATATCCATATTGGATCATGGAACTGAGTCCCAGATCATAGCCATAGCCAAAGGAGAGATTATTGTATTGCAAGCCCATATAAATGAGAAGCCTGGAGGGTTGACCGGGAAAATCCTGCCACAGGTGCCTGTAGGAGAGCATGATCCAGAATGATTCATGGTAACTTAGCCTGGCATTCAGGTCTGACTGGATCTGCCGGGAAAGGTAGCTGAGCGTCGCTCCGGGCTCAACATCCCACTTGCCTGGGAGGGACAAAAGCGTACCCCCATGCAGGAAATATCCCCGTTCGCTCCGGGCCGCATTCAGAGTGGAGCTAAGACCCAGTAACTGAACCGCGGAAACACCCACATGGAATTGGTCATTGTAAAGGTAGAGACCCGTTGATACATCCGGCCTGACCTCTTTTTCAACTCCCCAGGTAATGATGGGATCGTTCATCCGGGTGAAATCCCGTTCATCATAGCTAGCCTGGTAAAGAGAAGGCATGAGGCCAAATCCCAGTTTCAGATTCTTCCTCCTATCCAGTGTAATATGGAAGGCATAGGCAACATTGGCTGCAAGCTGATGGCAGGCTCCGTTGGCATCGTTTACCAGCTGCACCTCCAGTCCGTGGGATCTTCCCTGATCCAGGGAGAAAGATTTCCCGGCAGTAAGCACCTGGGTTTTGGGTGCATCTTTAAAAGCCCCGGGCCACTGGTGCCGGTCGATCAGTTTCACTTCCGTACACTCGGCGCTACCAATCACAGCAGGATTTATAAGGGCCGGCTGCCAGAGGTATAGCTGGTATACGGGCAGGTCCTGCCCCTCTGCCCTGTGCCAGGTGAGCAAAAAACAAAAAAGTAACACTGAAATAACGGATCTGTACCCCACTTTGTCCAGTCTTGTTTATCTCTTAATCGTAAGCGACCCTTTCATGGGCCGGGAATTATTATCCAGTTTAATCACGTACCAGTAGGTGTCCTCGCCTGCCGCTTTCCCGTTGGTGGTTCCGTCCCACCCCCCGTCCCCGTAGAGATAGGATGTCATCAGTCTGCCGAAACGATCATAAATCCAGATCCGGGCATCGGGATGCGTTGCCATAAACGGGATCTCCCAGGTATCATTAAACCCATCGCCGTTGGGCGTGAAAAAATTGGGAACACCTATATCCATCTCCACGAGAATCTCATCGGAAGCCCTGCAGCCGTATTCATTGGTGACTACCACCCCGTAAGTCCCCGCTTCAGAGATCCCGATCTCCCTGGTATCCTCTCCTGTTGACCAGTCCCAGGCAGTATGCTCACCGGCATCCAGGATGAAAATGTCGCCTGGTGTGAGGAGGGTATCATTACCCAGATCCACCTCGGGACTTTCCAGCACGACCACGTTCCGACAGAAGTTCTCCTGTTGCGGGGAGCCTTCATCCAGTACCAGCTGAATGTTATAGTTCCCGGGCATGTTGTAGGATATTTCCGGGGGATCGCGCTCGGTACTGGACGACAGGCTGGCATTATTGCAACCCGGGAAAAAGAGCCGTGTGATGCTTGAGTTGTCGATGTTGGCCACAAAGGTATAAAGAGTATCCCCCACACGGAATACATCGGAGATTCCATGGGGATTAAACAGACTGCCCGGATCACCCAGGGAGACAAAATCGGGAGACTGATCGATCCCCTGGTTAAATTCGATCCTGACCATGTCGTTAAAACGATTCAGTACAAACCCGAACAGCCCCTCACAATCCCGCAGGATGGTCAGGTCGAAAGGATAAGAAAGATCCCCCGTGCCGCCGATGCTGACCGGGGCCGGGGTTCCCGAAAGCGTTGCTCCCAGTTCCATCCGGATAATCTCATGAGAGCGGTTATTGGATACAAAAAGGTACCATTGCCCATTCTCCCGGATGGGGAACAGTCCGGTGGGACCGTCAAGCCCCATTCCTTCCTGGTAAGTCTTAGCCACCGGGGAGGGATCGGAAAGTCCGTTCACAAAATCGAAGCTCGTCAGGCTGTTGGTATTATAGTTAACCGTGAATCCCAGCCATCGGCCACCCTCTTCCAGCAAATAGAGATCGACGGGGTAGTCGAGTTGACCCTCGAAATTCCCCATATCGTGGGCCTGTGGGATATTGGAAAGAGCGTTCCCGAAATCGAGCCGTACCAGCCGGGAATCGTTCCGCTGTCCACCCACCAGGAAAACATACCAGTTCCCCTGATCGCTAACCACCTGGACCCCCTGTGTGTGCTGCGGGATGATCCCCCCGAAATTTCCAAGGTTGGTGGACTGGGGACTGCCCAGGAAGTTGTCCCCGTAGTCAAACCGGGTAAGGGTGCCGCTGGTATGGTTGGTCACAAAGGCATAACGTTTCCCCTCATCTTCTGCAAAATCGATGAATGCCGGACCATCCAGGGTACCCGGATTGGGGAGGTTTTCTCCCTCGGGACTGTAAAAGAGGTTCCCTGAACAGAAACTCCAGTAATAGCTCTGCGCCTCCCTCGAGAGGTTGGTAAGGGTAAGGGGCTCGTCGATACACACGGTATCCTTCGCCTCGAACAAGGCCTGTGAATACCCGGATACCGGTAGCAGCAGGAGCAGCAGGGAGATATACTTCATCCCCTATTACTCCTTTAAAAGGATTCCGCTTACCCTCTGGAAAGCGCCCTTGCCACCGAGAAACTCCATGCGGTAAAAATAGGAGCCGGCAGGCAGGCGATCCATCCGCTGAACCACCTGGTGATCTCCTGCATAAGCCGGGAACTCAAGGGTCTCGAAACGCAGCTGTCCGTCCACACTATAAAGCGACATTCGGACCTGGTCGCATGCTTCTTCCAGTTTATAGTTAAAATACACCTCATTGCGCACCGGGTTCGGATAGATCCTTACCTGGTCATTCCCGGTGGAGAGATCCCGATTGTCAGTCGCATAGAAAGTTGTAGTAAGCTGATTATTAGACTCTATAATCTCATAAAAATCGTGGCCGTCATCGATAATTGCCATAAATTCAAGGGATTTATCCAGCGAGGGAGGAGTGAATAAGCCCGACAGCGTTACAACCTGGTTGGTAAGCAGGGTGTCGATGAAGCTCTCCACGATGGGAAACTCATGGGTCCCCCCGCCAAATACCGGATAAATCCTGAACCAGAAATTCCCGGCAGGCATGGCCCTGTTCCCGGCCCTGGCTGTCACTCTCACTACCGTATCCGACACCTGGGAGTACTGAAGTTCAATTACCTCCAGGTCGTATACCTCGAGTAGGACCTGGGTGGGATCCTCAAAGGAGAAACTTGCCTCCACCGCGGTTCCCTCATACTGGATCTCGGCCGAGAATATGATGGTCCGCAGGTCCACCTCCCTGGGGATCTCCGTCTTCAGGCTGAATGGCAATTCCTGGGTAAACATATCGCCCGGGATCAATAATCCCGCATCGACCACCAGCAACTCATCCTCCATATGGCAATTGGCAGGCAGACTATCCACCCGTACCTCGAAGTACTGGCCCGGGTGAATTGTAACTTCTGTGTTGGAAGAGACATCCGAACCACTGTTCCTGATGGTCAGTAGGGTATGCACAAAAATCTCTTCGTCCGGATCAAACTGCAGACCCTCTTCCACGCTCACCCCGTTCACCTTGATCACCCGGTTGGTAATTCCGATCCGCGGTCCCACAGGGGTAACCGAAAGGGGAGCAGAGACCACTGCCAGGCCGCCAGGTTCCTGACCCCGGGAAATCAGCTGCTGTCCGGTCGTAATCGGAAGTTTATCGGCCGGGTTATTATAGCTGTCGATGATTCCCTGCTGCAGGATAAAGAGCTTTGTGGTATCCAGTGTGGGGAAGTGGGTAAACCCACTGAGGTCGATGAGCTCCCTGCCGGCTTCCATCCTGACATGGAGGCGCTGGCTCAGTGTATCAAAATCGTTTGCATCCACCTCGCTGAGCGACCAGCGGGCGTCCTGCAGACTCTTGTAATGACCGGTGATTCCTACTGACAGATCACTGAGACCTCCACTGGCCAGAATCATTTTCTCAAACTCGCTTACCTGCCCGTAGGCATCCTTTTCAACGATGCTGAATTTCGCCTCGGGTATATCGTAAGAAACACTTCCGTTTGTGGTTCCGGTATAATGCACCTTGCTACCGTTCATTTGAAACGGGATCTCGTAGATTCCCTTTTCCAGGGAGGGATCGATCCTGAAAAGGAAGACGAAATAGGCGCGCCGGGTAGGCTGCAGGAGGTTGAGCGTTTTTCCCATCTTTACAAGGACCTCGCCCTCCGGCTGATTGAACCTCCATCCGGTTGTAAAAGTCCCCGGCTGGTCGCCCGGGATAATGTTCCCCGATCCGTCCACGTGCGAGGGAACCAGTGGCCTGGGGTAGGCCACATAACTCATTTCCAGGCTGCTTGAACCAAGCCCGGAGCTAAGGAGCGGATCGACCGTGGTATTGATCCAGTTGTCGTCCGTACCGTTCATCACCTCCACCCGGACCTCCAGGAAGGTCCCCTGAACCTGCCGGGGATACCCGGCCAGGTCGGTGTTTTCAGGATCCGCATACGGCACCAGGGTGACCGAATGCTGATCGAAGTTCGGATCGATTACCGCCGGCATAGTGATGACCGGGTCGATCAGGGTACAGGGGTCTTTGGCGCCTGCGAAAGTGGTGACCGTGGCCTCCCCGTAACCGTAGGAAATATGATAAGGGTCAAAGTTCACATTGAACTGATGGGGCTCATTTACATCTTCGATCACATGTTTGATGCAGACCGTATCGATGCCTACTTTGGTGATCGACGGACTCACCGACGAGGTGAGCGTATAATCCAGTCCCTGGGAATACCCCGAGAGTACATGGGAGAAAATGACCCAGGGAGATCCCCCGAAAATCTCTTCCACAACCAGGATTCCTCCCTTGCTGATCTCGATGGGACCTTCCCTTCCC